>JAUYFI010000077.1 GCA_030691075.1 Sulfurisoma sp.
GCTTCTCCGTACCGTGCCATCTTTCGTCCTTATCGCCCCCCAAGTTCCAGATCATATCGGGGCGACAACTATTCTGACGCGGGGGGTACCGTGTGGTGGCGCTCCCTCGGGTTATCGACACATCCGCCGTCACCTTTCCGACTCTTCGACTTTTACCCGCCCGTTCCTGCGATCACCCCGCGGACGTCCAACGCTTTCGTTTGCACCCTTGTCGTGGAGGGGCATTAATGAGTGGCTGCTCATGGATTCCGCCATGCGCCATCAACTCCTGACCGGCTTCTTGCCCAGCTTGCGCTGCAACGTGCGGCGGTGCATCTTCAGCGCGCGCGCCGTGGCGGAGATGTTGCCGTCATTCTCGCGCAGGATGCGCTGAATGTGCTCCCACTCGAGGCGATCGACCGACATGGGCTCGGAGCTCACCGTCGCCTCCACCTCGCCCTCGTCCGCCCCGTCCGCCGCGTCGAAGGCGGCGAGAATGGCATCGACCTCGACCGGCTTGGCCAGGTACTGCACCGCGCCAAGTTTGATCGCGTCGACGGCGGTGGCGATGCTGGCGTAGCCGGTGAGCACGACGATGCGGCAGGCGGGCTCGATTTCCAGCAGTGGCGGGATCAGCGTCAGCCCCGAGACGCCGGCGATGTTGAGATCGAGGACGATGCGCCGCGGCCGCAGCGAGCGCGCGACCGCCACTACTTCCTGGGCATCGGTCACGCCGCGCGCGGTGTAGCCGCGCCGTTCCAGCGCCCGCACCAGCACGGCGTTGAAGGTGATGTCGTCGTCGATGACGAGAAGGGTGTCGCCGCTATCGCTCATAACGTGAAATACCGAAATTTGCCGCGCAGTCATGCATTGAGCGCAGCGAACAAATTAGCCGCCTCCCCGCGAGGGGGCGAAGGCGGGAATTCGCGGAGCACTGCTCCGCGCCGCCGTAGCCGGCCGGCTGTGCAAAGCCGGCCGTGGGCGGGTGGGAGGGGCGGGCGTTTATTCGGTTGAACGATTTCATGGCACGGGGGTGGTCCTGGCGACTATGAAAGTTGGCTTTTCAATGCAATTCTGGCCAGCGGCAACTCGACGCGGGCGAGCCCGCCGCCCTGCGGTCGGTTGCGCAGTTCCAGGCGGCCGCCCAGCCGTTCGATGGCGGCGCGGGTCAGCAGCAGGCCGATGCCGCTGCCCCCCGCGTGCGCGGGAAACGGCGCCTGCCCGGCCCGCGCCAGCGCTGCCACCGAGAAACCCGGACCGTGGTCGCCGATTTCGATCAGCAGATGCCGGCTGTCCCAATCCACGCGCACCTCGACCGGCCCGCCGGCGCGCGCGGCATTGTCGAGCAGGTTGACGATGCCGTGCTCCAGCGTCGGTTCGACAACGACAATCGGCGCGTCGCCGGCGCGCCCCGCAGGAAGTACCCTTGGGGTGCCGACTATTTGCAGGTCGCTCCGGGTTTCGCCGCGCAGCGCGCACCAGCCGGCGTGGACAGCTTCGAGCCAGTCGTCGCAGCGCATGCGCTCGGCGCATTCGGCGCGCTGGGCGCCGGCGCGCTCGGCCAGGCCGGTGATGATGCGCTTGCAGTGGGCGATCTGTTCGCGCAGCAGTTCGAGATCGGCGTGCGCTTCGGCGCCGAGCCGCGCGTCGCGCTCCAGTTCGCCGGCCAGCACGGCCATGGTCGCCAGCGGCGTCCCCAGCTCGTGCGCCGCGCCGGCCGCCAGCGTGCCCAGCGCCAGCACGCGCTCGTCGCGCAGCGCCTGCTCGCGAGCGTGAGCGAGCTCGGCGTCGCGGCTGCGAATGGTCGCCGTCATGCGCAGGATGAACCAGCCGATCAGCGCCACCGAGACCACGAAAGTCAGCCACATGCCGATCAGGTGCAGGCGCGCGGCGCGCGCCGGGTCGTCGAACGGCAGGGGCACGAAGCTCACCATCAGCAGCGAATAGGCCGCCACCGCCAGCGCCGCGATGCCCGCCACCAGGCGTGCCGGCAGGGTCAGTGCGGCCACGGCTACCGGCGGCAGCAGCAAGGAAACCAGGGGATTGGTGGCGCCGCCGCTGAAGAACAGCAGCGCGCCGAGCGCGGCGAGATCGACACAGAGTTGGCTGAACAGTTCGCCGGCGCCCGCCGTCGTGGCCGGGCGCAGACGCCGCAGGCTCACGCCATTCCATGCCAGCGCCACGAAAATCACCGCCAGCATGGGCAGCGTCGGCAACGCGATGTCGAGCAGTGCCGGCGCCCCGAGAATGGCCAGCGCGGCGCCGGCAAGCACCCACCAGCGCACGGCCACCAGCCGGCGCATGCTGGCCAGGGTCTCGGCGCCGTCGGCGGGCGGATCGGGTAACGGCGGGCGGGAATCCATGGCCGGCATTATGCGCGAGCCCGACCTGATCGCGATCAAGGAGGTCGGCCAAATCGGTGAGACAATTCGCCGCACCCAATTTTCCGTGATCGAGGAACTCGCGACGATGCGTCACGCACTACCCATCATTCCGGCCCTCCTGCTGGGCCTCCTGGCCCTGCCGGCCGCCGCCCAGGACATCGAGAAAGGCAAGGATATCAACGGCGTTTGCGCCGCCTGCCACGGCCAGTACGGCCCCGGCGGCAAGAAGGGCGAATACCCGCGCATCGCAGGCCAGCGCGCCGCCTACCTCGAGGACCAGTTGCGCTCCTTCCGCTTGCGCAAGCGCATGAACATCCCGATGTTCCCCTACACCCAGGAACGCGAACTGTCGGACGAGGACATCAAGGACGTCTCGGCCTATCTGGCCGGCATCGAGCTGCCGACCAAGTGGCCGCAGTTCAAGGACAACGACGACGCGCTGACCCGCCTGACGGCCATGGAAAAGGTGATGATCGTGCCGCGCGCCGAGGGCAACGTGGACAACGGCAAGGCCATCTACCAGAAGCACTGCGCCTCCTGCCACGGCAAGACGGGCAAGGGCCGCGGCAAGTTCCCGATGCTGATCGGGCAGTACACCAACTACCTCATGAAGCAGATGGATGCCTACGTCAAGGGCGAACGGCCGCACGACGACAACGACAGCCGCGGCATTTTGGTCGAGTTCAAGACAAGCGACATGCAGGACATCCTCGCCTACCTGACGACGCTGCAGGATTCGCAGCAGTGAAACACGGCACGCGCGCAAAAAGTCGGCGCTGGCGACACGGCGGCCCGTGGCCATCCAGGCGCCATCGATGACAGCATTGCGCGCAAGGGGCCGGGGTGAAGATGGTGCGCGGTCAAAATGTTGCGCTGTTGGTAACCGTCCGGCCGACGGCACCTTCAATCTCCGTGGCGAGCCTGGCACCGTGGCGGCTTTTCTTCCAGCACCAATTTCGATGACCACCGGTCGAACAGCGCTCCTGCGCCAATCAGTGAGTCTGGCGGACTGCAAGCGAGTTCGGCCCTCTGCCCACTCCCAGTCACTGAACATCAGGATAGCGGGACGGGCCAGTGCGCCGCAGCCCGGACAGCGCGGCATCTCTGAGATTAACTGGCAACTTTCCTGATCGACTTCAGGCTCGAATTCTGCGGCAGTCCAAATGGCATCCGTGCATCGATCTAGGCACTGGAGGTGATGGATGGATCCGTGGCACTCGACTACCCGCGATTCTGGAAATCCAGCTTTCTAAAATTGGCCATCCACATTGCTGGTGAAAACGAACCCGCCGTGAGGCATGCTCTCGGCGAGAGTTCGCAGTAGACGAAAGCCTTCATGGGGTACAACGTGCCGGTAGAGCCTCAGGCGATGTCCGTAAAATCCCCACGCTAACGTCGCATGGTTCTTGAATGCGGCCGGCGAGGCGGTTTCTTCAAATCGAATCTTGGCTCGCCCGAGTGCTGGATATACCTGCCAGAACCCGCTAGGGCCACGAAAATCAGGGAGTCCTGAATCGACCCCCATGCCGGCGCCAGCGCAAATAACAAGACTGTCGGCATCGTCGATCAAACGCGCAGCTGCGGCGTAGCTCTGTTTCAGAGACCTCATCACACTACGCGTGATCCTTCAACCGGTAGGTTTCATCAAAGATTTCCTCCAAGCGAGGGTGGGTGCCGCGAACACCCTCGACGACTTTTTTGGCCCAATCAGCGGCTGGTGAAAACACCCAGAAACAACGGGCGGAAAGAATGGCTACTGGTGGGCGTTGAGCAGGCGCGCCTTGCTGCGCGCTTCAGCCTTGTTTGTCTCGGTCATCTCGCGACCATAGGCCTCGCGCGCGGCCTTGCCCTGCTTGGTGGCCTCGATGCTCCTGAGGCAGCGCCAACGCTTGCCAGTCTTCGTCACCAAGAGGCGCATTTCCGCCTTGGGGTGATGGGTTCGACAGTGGTAGCAGAATATTGTCTCGGAATCGACGGACATGTCAGGCAGGTAGTTTAGATGGTGATTGTTCCGATCGATAGTATGCCGAAGTTTGGCTATCGACGTCCGATGCTGGAAAGATCGGAATGGGGTCACGCGAGCAGGGCTTTCGCCCGATCCAGGCCTTGATCGTGGCGTATTGCTGTTTTTCTAAAAACCCACCACGGGAGAGATGCCAGGGGCGGTGCGCCGGGCCTGCCGCCTACGTCGATGCGCCCGGCTTCCTACCTGGCGTCTTGGGTGGAATGTATCCGGCCACCCTGCACAGCAAGCCTTCGATCTTCTTGCCACCATCGAATCGCGTTACGCTGCACTTCGATATTTCCCCTCGTGCCGAGAGGTCGGATAACGAACAACGCACCTTGGCCAGCGAGATTCCAGTCGCAGCTGCAATTTCCGAGTCGAGTCGCTGACCGTGAATTTTTAGGTATCTCATAATTTCTTGCATGTCAGTTGCTCCGGACGAATGTGGCAGGAATGAATTTACCTTCTGCAATGACCGCCAAAACCCACACAGACAGCGCCGACGCCGGAAAGAAAAACCATGAGCTTCCCACTGTAATTTCTTCTTCCAAGTCATCGGCATTATGCCGCACCGAGCCCCCCCTCATGTATGGAATGGCGACGTCTCCAGCCATAGAATTTCACACCGCCACCATGTGCTCTGCTCGGAGTCGCGATGATCCCCGCCGTTTCGGCTTTACCACCTTGCCGCCAGCCCCGTTGCGCTTGCCTGCATCAGTCACCGTCACCCAATTGATGGCGCCTAGCAGTCAGGCAAAATTCAATTTTCGTGACATGGCCCCGATGCTCCACGGCCTGCATTCACCCGCTTCACGGCCGAGTTCCTCGAACTCGGTTGCGTACTCTTGCTTCGGTATCTTCAACAGTCCCATCCCCTTCCAACCAAGACTTACACCCAGCCTTTTGGAAGACAAAAACCCTTAACGGCCCGATTCTACGCTGAATGCGTGGTGGCAGTCAAAAAGGGGTGCAAACGAAAGCGTTGGACGGTATTACGCGGCAGCGGCGTCCCAATAACGCTGCCATCCGTGGTTGGCGCGCAAGACACGCAAGTTGAGCATCGACTGAGCGTTGGCGGGCTTCCACCAAGCGCCGGCGAGCTTGAGCCGCT
>JAUYFI010000078.1 GCA_030691075.1 Sulfurisoma sp.
AGTATTTTCCAATCCCTAAATGAGTCTGAAGCAAGGACTTTGAATTTGAGTATTTGAACTTTATTCTGATTCGATCTAGTTGATAGGTGCTTCTGCGTTTTGCCTTGTTTTTTGATTTTTCAAGCCCACTTTTTAATTGAAGCTGAGATGTCTCTGAACAGTTTTTTTCTTGCGATATTCATTGCCAATGCAGCCTCATTGTCGCTCATCTTTGCTGCTTGCACATCGAGTTGTGCAAAGGTGATACCGGGCTTGAGATGGTCACTGGCGTTTGGCAGCGCTTTGAATTTCTCAAACGGTGTTTGCATTTTCTCGTAACGGTACTTTTTGATTTCTTTGCCCTTGGCGTTCGTGACCGTCTCTGGGAAGAAGCACGGACGGTGGAAATTGACGTAAGAGTTGAGGTGGTTGGCGCAGAACGTATTGACCAAGCTGGCACAGTGTTGAGGGATATGGGCATAGCCCAGATGCTTGCGCACCACCGAAGCATTCTTGGATTCAGCCAGCGCATTATCGTTGGAATGACGAGGCCGTGATTTGGTGAACTCCACCAGTAGCTTCTTCAGCATCTCCGCCACCTTATAGTTGATGTATTCCGAACCGTTGTCAGCGTGGAAGCCCAGAATGACGAATGGAAACCCCGCCAGTAATTGTTCGATGACCGGCAGCAAATAGGCCTCGCTGATCTTCTCGCAGGTCGCGACGAACTGCATCTGCGTTACGCAGTCCACAGCGTTAATGTGATACACACCTTTGAAACCGTCCTGATCGCCTTGATGCACGCTGTCGATACGAATGTAGCCCGGCAGTCCGTTGGGCTGAGGCGCACGGCGTTTACCGATGGGTAAGCCCGTTGGATTGGTCTTCGTCCAATGACGCCGCTTGTTCTGGTAAGGTCGACTTCCTCGCAGGTTGTACAGGTGCGACACTGAAATACCCGCCAGTCGTTCAAAGCGCACATCACCAAACACTTGATGCGCACGCTCCATGAGCTTCTTGGTGGCAGGACCTGAAAGGGTGCTATGCAGTACATCCATCTCGGCCAGCAAGGCCACATCAGCGAGGGTGTAGTGCGAGGTAAAGCCCTTGGCAGGGGCGCTCCGTTGCCGATGTTTGGGCAACTTTCCTTTCTGCCGGTATCGCGATACCAAACGCGTCACTTGTTGGCGCGAAAGCCCCGTCATTCGTTCGATGTAACGCAGCAACACGCCCTTGTCGGCTCTTCCATGTCGGGCATAACCAAACCGTTTGAATACGCGCTCGATGAATTGATTTCGCTCTTCCTTGGAAACCCGAAATGCAACCTCGGTTGTCCCGTCTAAAAATGCCTTGATCTGAGCCAAGGTCACAAGCTTTGCTTCTTCC
>JAUYFI010000093.1 GCA_030691075.1 Sulfurisoma sp.
GCCGAATGGCTGGATCGCACCAGCGAAGTCCTGGTCGAAAGGGAAGTGGCGAACATTGTCCAAGGCGCCTCGCGTGGCGACTTTGTGACGCGTCTCAGTCTGGAAGGCAAGGAAGGCTTCTTCAAACAGTTGGCGGAGGGCCTCAATCAATTGTCCGAAGTTACCCAGACCGGGCTTTCCGACGTTGCGCGAGTTCTGCAACTCGTGGCGGCGGGCGACCTGACGCAGAAGCTGGAAGCCGACTATCAAGGCATCTTCGGTCAGTTGAAGGACGACACCAACACCACGATAGAGCGCTTGCGCGAAGTGGTGGGGCGGATCAAGGAAGCGACCGAGGCGATCAACATAGCCTCGCAGGAAATCGCCGCCGGCAATCAGGATCTGTCGAGCCGCACCGAAGAGCAGGCCAGCAGTCTCGAAGAAACTTCGTCTTCGATGGAAGAGCTCAACGCCACGGTCAAGCAGAATGCCGAGAACGCCAGGCAAGCCAACGAACTGGCCAAGACATCCAATGCCGGCGTGGTAAAGGGCGGCCAGGTGGTGAAGCAAGTGGTGGTCACCATGGGCGAGATACAGGCGAGTTCGAAGAAGATATCGGACATCATCGGCGTCATCGACAGCATCGCCTTCCAGACCAACATTCTGGCCCTGAACGCGGCGGTGGAAGCCGCGCGTGCCGGCGAACAGGGGCGCGGCTTTGCCGTGGTGGCGACGGAAGTGCGCAACCTGGCGCAACGCAGCGCCACGGCGGCGAAGGAAATCAAGTCCCTGATTGCCGAGTCGGTGGACAAGGTGGAAAGCGGCGCCAAGCTGGTGCAGGAGGCGGGAAGCACCATGGACGAGGTAGTGACCAGCTTCCAGCAGGTCGCCAGTCTGGTGACTGAAATTGCCGCGGCCTCGCGCGAGCAGAGTTCGGGCATTGAACAAACCACGCAGGCGGTGTCGCAGATGGATGAAGTGACCCAGCAGAACGCGGCGCTGGTGGAAGAAGCGGCGGCGGCGGCCGAGAGTCTGGAAGAACAGGCGCGCGGACTGGTGCAGACGGTGAGCATGTTCAAGCTGGCCGAAGGCGGCGGACGCAGCTTGCCCGCGCCGATGCTG
>JAUYFI010000094.1 GCA_030691075.1 Sulfurisoma sp.
CCATGCCACCAGCAAGATCGGCAGCCTCGACGACCTCGAGCGCATCGCCAGCTACGGCTTTCGCGGCGAGGCGCTGGCATCGATCGCCTCGGTCGCGCGCATGAGCATCGCCAGCCGGGTGGCCGACGACAGCCACGCCTGGAAGATCGACGCCGCCACGGCGCGCGTTGCCCCGGCCGCGCTGGCCGCCGGCACCGTCATCGAGGTCGCCGATCTCTATTTCAACACCCCGGCGCGGCGCAAGTTCCTCAAGTCGGAGGCCACCGAGTACGGCCACTGCGACGAGGTGCCGCGGCGCATGGCGCTGGCCCGGCCCGACGTCGCCTTCACGCTGTCGCACAACAAGTCGGCGAAGCTGCGCCTGAGCGCCAGCGACGCCGCGCGCCGCGCCCGCGAAATCCTCGGCGACGAATTCTTTGCCCACAACCGCGCCGTCGAGGTTGCCGCCGGCCCGCTGCGGCTGGCCGGCTTCGCCGCCCTGCCGGCCTATTCCAAGGCCTCGCGCGACGCCCAGTATTTCTTCGTCAATGGCCGCTTCGTCCGCGACAAGCTGCTCGCCCACGCCGCGCGCGAGGCCTATGCCGACATCCTCCACGGCGCGCGCCATCCGGCCTGGTGTCTGTTCCTCGAACTCGATCCGGCCGGCGTCGACGTCAATGTCCATCCGGCCAAGACCGAGGTGCGATTCCGCGACGGCCGCGGCGTGCACCAGTTCGTCTTCCACGCACTGCAACGCGCCCTGGCGCGGCCCATCGGCGATACCGCCGCCACGCCGACCGTGATTGCAGCGGTGCCAGCCATCCCTGCTTATCGTCAGGCAGCGCTTGGCGTCGGCGAACCCGCCGCGCAGCCCTATCTCGATTTTGCCCGTGCCGCCTTCGCTGATGCCGCCGCCCCGCCAGCGCCGACTTTTTCCGAAGGCGCGGGCGCGGCACCACCGCTCGGCCATGCCATCGCCCAGCTCCACGGCATCTACGTCCTCGCCCAGAACGCGGCGGGCCTGGTGCTGGTCGACATGCATGCGGCCCACGAGCGCATTCTTTACGAGAAGCTCAAGAACGCCGTCGAGGCCGGCCCGCCGGCCAGTCAACCGTTGCTGATCCCGGTGCTGATGTCGGCAAGCCGCCTCGAACTCGCCACCGCCGAGGAGCATCGCGACACCCTCGTCCGCCTTGGCTTCGAGGTCGGCGCCGCCGGGCCGCGACAGATCAAAGTGCGCGCGGCGCCGGCACTGGTCGCCGGCGGCGACGTCGCCGCCCTTCTGCGCGCGCTGCTCGCCGATCTGCGCGAACAGCCGGCCAGCCGCGTGCTGGAAGCTCGTCGCAACGAACTGCTCGCCACCATGGCCTGCCACGGCGCCGTGCGCGCGCACCGCAGCCTGACGCTGCCCGAGATGAACGCGCTGCTTCGCCAGATGGAGGCCACCGAGCGCGCCGACCAGTGCAACCACGGCCGGCCGACCTGGGTGCGGCTGTCGATGACGGAGCTGGACCGGCTGTTCCTCCGTGGCCGATAAGCTGCCGCCAGCCATTTTTTTGCTGGGGCCCACCGCCAGCGGCAAGACCATGCTGACGCTGGCGGCGGCCGAACGGTTCCCCGTCGAAATCGTCAGCGTCGATTCAGCACAGGTATTCCGCGACATGGACATCGGCACGGCCAAGCCAGATGCCGAAACGCTGCACCGCTTCCCTCATCACCTGATCGACCTGATCACGCCCGAGGAACGCTACTCGGCGGCGCGCTTTCGCGAAGACGCTCTGCGCGCGATGGCCGAGATCACGGCACGCGGGCACGTCCCGCTGCTGACGGGCGGCACCATGCTTTACTTCAAGGCACTACGCGAAGGGCTGGCCGATCTGCCGCAGGCCGATGCCGCGTTGCGCGCGCGCATCGACGCCGAGGCGACGGAGCGCGGCTGGCCGGCGCTGCACGCCGAACTGACGCAAAGCGACCCGGCGACCGCCGCGCGACTGGCACCGACCGACGCCCAGCGCATCCAGCGCGCGCTCGAGGTGATTCGCCTGACCGGGCGGCCGCTCGGTGATTACTTCGCGGAACAGGCGCGAGGGTCACCGGGCGCCCCGCCCTACCGCATGCTGCCGCTCGCGCTTTTCCCGTCTGATCGCGCCTGGCTGCACCAGCGCATCGCCCGGCGCTTCGACGAGATGCTGGCTGGGGGGCTGGTCGGCGAGGTCGAGTACCTGCGCGGGAAATATCGGCTTGATGCAGGATTGCCCTCGATGCGCAGCGTCGGCTACCGCCAGGCATGGGAGATGCTCGAGGGTACGTTGCCGGCGGCGGACCTGCCCGATCGCGGGGTGTTCGCGACACGCCAACTGGCCAAGCGCCAGATCACCTGGCTCAGGTCGATGCCCGACATGGAATTGCTCGATTGCCTCGACCCCGGACTCGAAGCGAGGATTTTTAATAGAATCGAGGTTTTTCTCGCCGCCGCCGCGGCATTGGCCGACGCATGAGCACCACCGTTACCCAGGAAAATCTCGGCGACTACACCATCACGTTCCGGCGTGAAATCGTCTTTTACCTGCGCCAATTGACCAACGACGGTGATCGCATCAGCATCATGTTCAACGAAGGGCGCGAGGCCCTGCTCACCGTCCTGCTCGACGTCGACGAGGAATTCAACCGCCTGATCTTCGACTGGGGCGGCAGCGAGGATGGCAACCACCGATTCCTCAAGAGCGAACGCAACATTTTCGTCGCCAACCCGCAGGGCATACGCAACCAGTTCGCCACCGGGCTGGCGCGCGAGATCATGCATAACGAGCGGCGCGCCTTCGCCGTGACCCTGCCGGGAAAATACATCCGGCTGCAGCGGCGCGAATTCTTCCGCCTGGTATTGCCGATGACGCGGCGTCCGCCCTGCCGCGTCAAACTCGGGCCGCAGGATCGAGAATGCATATTCTCGGTCATCGACATCGGTATCGGTGGCGTCGGACTCGAATCGTCCGTCACCTCGCCGCCGCTGGAAATTGGCCAGGTACTGAGCGGAGCGATGATCGACCTCAAGGGGCCGTCGATCCTTCGGTTCGACCTCGAAGTGCGCTATCTTGGCCAGTTGACCCGCGGCAACCGCCATGTCGGCCATGTCGGCTGCCGCTTCGCCAAGCTTTCCGCCGCGCAGGAACACGAGTTACAGAAATTCATAACTCAGATCCAGCGCGAGGAGCGGGCCAAGCTCGGCTAAGCCCCAAGCGGACCCCCTCGCCCTCGGTGCGAGGGGCGAGAAAACCGCGGTTGGCGCGCCCGATCATGGTTCGACAAGCTCACCACGAACGGTAATTCACCCGGAGGGTAATTCACCCGGAGGGTGGGTCCCCGTTCACCCTGAGTAGCCCGCGTGGCGGGCGTATCGATGGGCCCAACTGCGGTTTCAGGTTTAAACAATGACCGTCCGCGCCTGGCCGGGCCGGCTGGCCTCGATACGGCCGATGGCCGTGACGCGCTCGCCTGCCGCGCCGAGCAGTTCCATGGCGCTGCCGGCGTGTTCCTCGGCCACCACCACGACCATGCCGATGCCGCAGTTGAAGACGCGATGCATTTCGGCTCCAGCGACATTGCCTTCGCGCTGCAGCCACTGGAACAGCGGCGGCAGCGCCCAGGAATCCTTGTCGATGACGGCGGTCAGGCCATCGCGCAAAATGCGCGGAATGTTGTCGGTGAGGCCGCCGCCGGTGATGTGGGCGAGCCCCTTGACCGGCAGCGCCCGCATCAGCGCCAGCAGCGACTTCACGTAGATGCGCGTCGGGGCGATGATGGCGTCGGCCAGCGTGCCGCCGTCGCCAAAGGGCTTGGCGACATCGGCGTTGCCGCGCTCGAGGATGCGGCGAATCAGCGAATAGCCGTTCGAGTGCGCGCCCGACGAACCCAGCCCCAGCACCACGTCGCCGGGTTGGATGCGCGTGCCGTCGATGATGTCGGCCTTCTCCACCACGCCGACGGCGAAGCCGGCGAGGTCGTATTCGCCCACCGGATACATGCCGGGCATTTCCGCGGTTTCGCCGCCGATCAGCGCGCAGCCGGCGAGTTCGCAGCCCCTGGCGATGCCTTCGACCACCTTGGCGGCGGTATCGACATGCAGCTTGCCGCAGGCGAAGTAGTCGAGGAAGAACAGCGGCTCGGCGCCCTGCACCAGGATGTCGTTCACGCTCATCGCCACCAGATCCTGGCCGATGGTCTCGTGGCGGTTCCATTCGAAGGCGAGCTTGAGCTTGGTGCCGACGCCGTCGGTGCCGGCAACCAGCACCGGGTGGGTGTATTTGCGGGAAATCTCGAACAGCGCGCCGAAGCCGCCGATGCCGGCCAGCACTTCGGGGCGCAGGGTGCGCCTGGCCGCCGGCTTGATGCGCTCGACGAGTTCGTCGCCGGCGTCGATATCGACACCGGCCGCTTTGTAGGTCAGGGATTCGCTCACGGCGGGCTCGCTTGGGGCTGATAAGGTACGTGAAGGGTTAGAATTCTACCGGAAATGACCACCCACCCATCCCTCACTCCCGACCGCCTGCAAGCCGCCTTCTGGCTCGCCGTGGCGCTCGCCTGCGCGTGGCTCTTGTCCGTGCTCGGCCCCATCCTGACGCCCTTCATGCTGGCGGGCATCCTCGCCTACATCTGGAACCCCGTCGTCGACCGGCTGCAGCGCCTCGGCCTGCCACGCATGCTCGGCGTCATCGCCGTGCTGCTGGCGATGATCGGCCTGGTCGCGGTGCTGGCGCTGATCCTGCTGCCGCTGCTGGTCGAGGAGGCCAACCTGCTGGTGGCGCGGCTGCCCGATGCCCTGGCGCTCGCCAACGAGAAGCTGCTGCCCTGGCTGCGGCAGAACTTCGGCATCCGCCTGAAACTCGATCCCGCCTCGATCAAGAAAATCATCGGCGACAACATGGATGCCGTGCAGGTCGTGCTCGAAAAGCTCTACCTCTCGGCCAAGGTCGGCGGCGGCGCCCTGCTCGCCTTCGCCGTGATGCTGGTGCTGGTGCCGGTGGCGATGTTCTACCTGCTGCTCGACTGGGGCACGCTGCTCGAACGCACCAGCCAGTTGATTCCGCGCCGCTGGCACGGCAAGATCGTCGAACTGGCGGGCGCCGTCGACGCCGTGCTCTCGGAATACCTGCGCGGCCAGGTGCTGGTGATGGTCATCCTCGCCGTCTATTACAGCCTGGCGCTGTGGATCGCCGGCCTGCCCTCGGCCGTCTCGGTGGGCGTCTTGACCGGCATGCTGATTTTCATTCCCTACCTCGGTTATGCCACCGGCCTATTGCTGGCGCTGCTGGTGGCGGCCCTGCAATTCCAGGGCATGTCACCCATCGTCGCGGTGCTGATCGTCTTCGGCATCGGCCAGGTGCTGGAAAGCTTCGTCCTCACCCCCTTCCTCGTCGGCGACCGCATCGGCCTGCATCCGCTCGCCGTCATTTTCGCGCTGATGGCCTTCGGCCAGCTCTTCGGTTTCTTCGGCGTGCTGCTGGCGCTGCCGGCCTCGGCCGCGCTGCTGGTCGGCTTGCGCGAACTCCGGCGCCAATACGTCGGCAGCGGCTTCTACCAAGGTCCGCCGGCGTGACGCAACTCTTGCTCGACCTGCGCCCCAGGCAGGCGCCGACGCTGGACAATTTCGTCGCCGGCGCCAACGCCGAACTGCTGGCGCGCCTGCGCGGACTGGCCGACTCCCACAGCTTCGACGCCGTTTTCCTCTGGGGCCCGCCGGGCAGCGGCAAGAGCCACCTGCTCGCCGCCACCGCGCGCCTGGCCGACAAGCATCGCGCCGTCACTTACCTGCGGGCCGACCAGGTTAACGTTGGTGACGAAGAGATTCCCGCGCCGCCCGGCGGCCTGGTGGTGATCGAGGATGTCGAGCACCTGTCGGAGGCGGCGCAGATCGCGCTGTTCCGCCTCTTCAACGCCGCGCGCGTGGTCGGGCTGGCGCTCCTGCTCTCGGGCGCGGCCGCGCCCGCGCGGATCGCCCTGCGCGAGGACCTGCGCACCCGCGTCGGCCAGAGCCTGATCTTCGAAGTCAAGCCGCTCGGCGACGAGGAAAAGTCGGCGGCGCTGAGACGGCACGCGCTCTTGCGCGGCATGCGCATGGACGACGGCCTCGTCGACTACCTGCTGCGCCATGGCCGCCGCGACCTGACCTCGCTGATGGCCGTGCTCGACGGCCTCGACCGTGCCACGCTCGAGCGCAAACGCCACGCCACCCTGCCGCTGCTGCGCGAGGTGATGCAACTGCAATTCGACAAGTCAGAAAATGAAACTCGCCCTGTTTGACCTCGACAACACGCTCCTCGCCGGCGATTCCGATTTCGAGTGGGCGCAATTCCTGATCGCGCAAGGCGTGCTCGACCGCGAAGTGCACGAGGCGAAGAACCAGGAGTTCTACGACCACTACAAGGCCGGCACGCTCGACATCCACGCCTTCCTCGACTTCCAGCTCGCCCCGCTGTCGCGCCACCCGCGCGCGGAACTCGACGCCTGGCACCGCGAGTTCATGGCAACCCGCATCCGCCCGATGATCGGCGAACCGGCCCGCACGCTGGTGCGCCGCCACCGCGATGCCGACGATCTCTGCGCCATTGTCACCGCCACCAACAGCTTCGTCACCGGGGCGATCTGCCGCGAGTTCGGCATCGAGCATCTGGTCGCCACCATCCCGGCCACGGAGGACGGCCTAAGTGGTCGATTCACCGGCCAGCCGCGCGGCACGCCGGCGTTCAAGGCCGGCAAGATCGAGCGCGTCGAAGCCTGGCTCGAAGCGCTGGGCCTGTGGTGGGGCGCCTTCGAGACCAGCCATTTCTACAGCGACTCGCACAACGACCTGCCGCTGCTGGCGAAAGTTTCCCATCCCGTCGCCGTCGATCCCGACGCCACCCTGCGCGCCCATGCGAGCGCCGCCGACTGGCCGGTGATCAGCCTGCGCTGAAATTGCTGCTTGCGAACGGGTGAATTGGCAATCTTTGCCAAGGCTGCTATTCTGATGCCATGGCAACGACCATGAACATTTCCCTCACCGAGGAACTCAAGGCTTTCGTCGACAGCCGGGTCAAGGCGCGCGGCTACAGTTCCCACGGCGAATATATGCGCGAGTTGGTGCGCCGCGACGAAATAGAGGATGCCAAGGAAAGGCTGCGCAAGCTGATTTCCGAGGGGCTGGAGTCGGCGCCGGGCCAACCATGGGATCAGTTGCGAGCCAAATTGCTCGACCGTGCCGAAAAGCCGGAATGAAGCCACTGGCCCAGCGGCAGCGGGCGCAGCGCGATATCGAGATCTATCCGCGGGAAGCCGGCGCCAATGTCGCGGCGGGCTGGATTGCGGCACTGGACGTCGCCTTTCGCCACATTCGGCGCCACCCCGGCACCGGTTCCACCCGCCATGCCGAACTACTCGACATCCCGGGACTGAGACACTGGCGGCTCGACCGTTTTCCTTACGCCGTGTTCTATCTCGAACGTGACGCCGGCATCGACATCCTGCGGGTTTCGCATCAGGCCAGGGACATCCCGACGCAACTCGGCGACGACCCGGCCACCTGATTCCGGTATGATTCTCGCCCTTTCCAGACACAACGCCCTGACCCGCGTTATTTCCCGCGCATGATCCGCAAACTGCTGCGCCGCGTCTTCCGTCGCGGCGAGCCCTCGCCCCACCGGGCCGAGTCCATTTCCGTCGACCGGCACGGCATCCGCCGCGAGCAGGTCTCGCCCGCGGCGCGGCGCGTCTGCGAGACGCTGCAGGGCGCGGGCCACAAGGCCTACATCGTCGGCGGCGCCGTGCGCGACCACATCGCCGGCATCGTGCCCAAGGACTACGACGTCGCCACCGGCGCCACGCCCGAGCAGGTGCATCGCCTGTTCCGCCGCTCGCGCATCATCGGCCGCCGCTTTCAGATCGTGCATGTCATGTTCGGGCCGGAGACCATCGAGGTCTCCACCTTTCGCGCCGCCCACGACGCCGACACCGTCAAGGACGCCCACGGCCGCGTGCTGCGCGACAACGTCTGGGGCAGCATCGAGGAAGACGCCGACCGCCGCGACTTCACCATGAACGCGCTCTACTACGACCCCACCGCGCAGACGGTGCTCGACTTTCACCGCGGCGTGCAGGATATTCAGCGCAAGACCCTGCGCATGATCGGCGATCCGCGCGCCCGCTACCGCGAAGACCCGGTGCGCATGCTGCGCGCCGTGCGCCTCTCGGCCAAGCTCGGCCTGCGCCTCGATCCGCAGGTGCAGGCCCCGATCCGCGAGATGGCCGAACTGATCGACAACGTGCCCTCGGCGCGCGTCTTCGACGAGATGCTCAAGCTGCTGCTCTCGGGCCACGCCATCGAGGCTGTCCATCGCCTGCGCGAGGACGGCCTGCACCACGGCCTCTTGCCGCTGCTCGACGTGATCCTCGAACAGCCGCTGGGCGAAAAATTCGTCATGGCCGCGCTGGCCAGCACCGACGCCCGGGTGCGCGCCGACAAGCCGGTGTCGCCGAGCTTTCTCTTCGCCACCCTGCTCTGGCACGAGGTGCTGGCCGACTGGGAAGCGCGCAAGAAGGACGGTCTGCCATCGCAGCCGGCGCTCTTCGAGGCAATGGACGAGGTGCTCGACAAACAGGCGGAAAAACTCGCCATCACCCGGCGCATCGTCGGCGACATCAAGGAAATCTGGGCGCTGCAACCGCGCTTCGAGAAGCGCGCCGGCAAGGCGCCCTACCGCATGATCGAACAGCCGCGGCTGCGCGCCGCCTACGACTTCCTGCTGCTGCGCGCCGAGAGCGGCGAGGCGCCGATGGAACTGGCCGACTGGTGGACCGAGTTCCAGGACGCCAGTCACGAGCGCCGCGCCGAGATGCTGCTGCCGGACAGCGGCCCGAAGAAGCGCGGCCGCGGCCGCGGCCGCAAGAAAGTCGGCGCTGGCGAGACGGCGGCCGCTACTCCGGCCGACTGAAAACGCCGTCCCGCCGGCGCCGACTTTTTTCTCATGCAACGCGCCTATATCGCCCCGGGCACATGATGCAGCGCGCCTACATTGCGCTGGGAGCCAACCTCGGCAATCCGGCGGCCACCCTCAACGACGCCATCGACGCCCTGGTCTGCTTGCGCGGCTCGGTGTTCCTCGCCATGTCCTCGCTCTACCGCACGGCCCCCGTCGGTCTCAAGCGCCAGCCCGATTTCATCAACGCCGTGGTCGCCGTCAAGACGCATCTGACGCCGGGCGAAATGCTCGACGAACTGTTCGCGCTGGAAGCCCGCTTCGGCCGCCGGCGCGATCCGGGCAGCGGGAAGAACGCCCCGCGCACGCTCGACCTCGACCTGCTGCTCCACGGCGACGCGGTGCAAAGCGACCCCGGCCTGACCCTGCCGCACCCGCGCATGCATGAGCGCGCCTTCGTGCTGGCGCCGCTGCTCGAGATCGCGCCCGAGGTCGAAATCCCCGGCCTCGGCCGCGCGGCGGAACTGCTCGCGCGCTGCGCCGGGCAGCGCATCCACCGCCTCGAACCCCGCGCCGTCGAGGCATGAGAACCTTGTGTATCCTTGACGCCATCGCCTTCATCTTCCGCTCGCCATGACCTATCTCGCCAGCAACAAGCCGGTCGCCCTGCCCGAACTGGCGCGGATGAAAAAGGACGGCGAGAAGATCGCCATGCTCACCGCCTACGATGCCAGCTTCGCCGCGCTCCTCGACCGTTGCGGCGTCGATGTCATCCTCGTCGGCGATTCGCTCGGCAACGTCATCCAGGGCAAGACCTCGACGCTGCCGGTAACCATCGAGCAGATGATTTATCACACCGAGTGCGTCGGCCACATCGTAAACCGCGCCATGGTGGTGGCCGACATGTCCTTCGGCAGCTATCAGGAATCGAAGGAGCAGGCGCTGCGCAATGCCGCGCGTCTGCTGGCCGCCGGCGCCGAGATGGTCAAGCTCGAGGGCGGCGAGGTCATGGCCGAGACGGTGCATTTCCTGGTCGAGCGTGGCATCCCGGTCTGCGCTCACATCGGCCTCACGCCGCAGTCGGTGCATGCGCTCGGCGGCTACCGCGTGCAGGGTCGCACCGATGCCTCGGCCTCCCGCATGAAAGCCGATGCCCGGGCGCTGGAAAACGCCGGCGCCTCGCTGATGGTGCTGGAAATGGTGCCGGCGCAACTCGCCGCCGAAATCACCCGGAGCCTCGCCGCCTGCGCCACCATCGGCATCGGCGCCGGACTGGCCTGCGACGGCCAGGTGCTGGTACTGCACGACATGCTCGGCATCTATCCCGGCAAGAAGGGCCGCTTCGTCCGGGACTTCATGGCTGCGGCACAAAGCATCGACGGCGCCGTCAGCGCCTACGTCAAGGCCGTCAAGGACGGCAGCTTTCCCGCGCCCGAACACTCCTATTGACGTCTTGCCAAGTGCATGTATAATATGCATACACGAAAACATGAACATCGAATTCGGCCCCGCCAAGAACAAGATCAACATTCGCAAGCACGGAATCGATCCGGGTGATCTCCGCCAGGCCGGCGGAGCCACGCGAGCGCAAGAACCACGAAGGGTGATGTGATGAAAGCCGGTTACGATTTCAGCAAGGGCAAGCGTGGCGCCGTCCTGCCGGCGAAAGGAAAGACCCGCATCACGCTGTACCTTGATGACGATGTTCTCGCGATGTTCCGCGAGCAGGCGGACAAGGCCGGTCGCGGCTACCAAACACTGATCAACGAGGCGCTGCGCAGTATCATTGCGCCCGAAGTCACGCCCGTGACCATCGAAACCCTGCGCCGCGTGCTGCGCGAGGAACTGCACGCAGCCTGAACGGCTGTTTCAAATATGCGCATCCACTCCACCATCGCCGGCCTGCGCGCCGCGCTCGACGACGGCGGCCGCGTCGCCCTGGTGCCCACCATGGGCAACCTGCACGCGGGCCACATCGCGCTGATGACGCAGGCGCGCGGCCAGGCCGACACGGTGGTCGCCACCCTCTTCGTCAACCGCCTGCAGTTCCGTCCGGGCGAGGACTTCGAAAGCTATCCGCGCACCTTCGCCGACGACTGCGAAAAGCTGGCCGACGCTTACGTCGATCACCTCTTCGCGCCGACCGAGGCCGAGATGTACCCGCGGCCGCAGGGCTACCACGTCGAACCGCCGGCGGAACAGGCCGGCATCCTCGACGGCGAATTCCGCCCCGGCCACTTTCGCGGCGTCGCCACGGTGGTGATGAAGCTGTTCCAGATCGTCCAGCCCGATGTCGCCCTGTTCGGCAAGAAGGACTACCAGCAGCTGATGATCATCCGCAACATGGTGCGCGAGTTCAACTTGGCCGTGGAAGTCGGCGCTGGCGAGACGGTGAGAGCCAGCGACGGCCTGGCCCTGTCGTCGCGCAACGGCTATCTCGGCGAGGCCGAACGGGCCGAGGCGCCACGCCTTTTCCGCACTCTGACGAAGGTGGTAGAAGCCATCCACGCCGGCAACCGTGATTTTTCCGGGCTGGAGAGCGAGGCCATGAGTGATCTGGCCCGCCACGGCTGGGTTCCCGACTATGTTGCAGTGCGTGAAAAAAATGATCTACAATCACCAACCGCTCACGATTCCGGGTTGGTGGTTCTGGCTGCGGCGCGCTTAGGCCGCACACGCCTGATCGACAACCTGGAAGTTTAGGATCCGGCGATGCGCTCAGGCCGGCAGGATCCAGCAGCGCCAAGGATGGGGTGAATGCGCAACATCGCCCCGGTTGTTGATGCCTTTGCCTGAGAAAGGATCGACCATGCAACGCATGATGCTCAAATCCAAGCTGCACCGCGTGACGGTGACGCAAGCCGAACTCCACTACGAGGGTTCCTGCGCCATCGACGAAAACCTGCTCGACGCCGCCGACATCAAGGCCTACCAGCAGATCGAGATATGGAACGTCAACAACGGCGAGCGCTTCACCACCTACGCCATCAAGGCCGAACGCGGCTCCGGCACCATCTCGGTGAACGGCGCCGCCGCGCGGCTGGCTTCGCCCGGCGACCTGCTGATCATCGCCACCTTCGCCATGTACAACGAGATCGAACTCGCCAAGTTCGAGCCGGATCTCGTGTATGTCGATGCGAAGAACCGCATCACCCACCACAGCAGGCAGATTCCGGCGCAGGCGGCGGCGTAACGCCACCGCCGGCCGTTCGTGGAAAGCCCGCCGCGCGCGGGCTTTTTTTGTCTCAAGGGATGCCGAAGGGAGCCTGTGGTTCGACCGTTCGACAGGCTCACGGCTCACCATGATCGGACTCCTCCCATCCCCGTTCGCCCTGAGTAGCGTGTCGAAGGGTAGTTTGCGTACCAAGTGCCCGGATCCAGATTTCGATCATAGATGGGCGGATAGATTTCCTTGTGAATGGCTTCGTCCGGCGTGTTCGGCAATAGACCCGCACGGCGCAGTTCCGCGGCGGTGAATGGCAGCAGGTTGAGCAAGGCGACGCGCCCGGCGAGGTTTTGGGTGATGCCGGAAAGCAGCCCGAACTGCCGCGATCCGGTGAGGATGAAGTGACCAGGACGCCGCATCGGCTTCCGAAACTGGATGATGGCCTCGCGCCGCTTGGTGGAAACTGTCATCGGCCAGCTTGCCGAGCGCTTCCAGATCGAAAACAATCGGGCGCGCGATCCGTGGCGTCTCGTCCCCCGCCTTTATCGCAAAGTCGCGGCGCATACCCTTTGCCTCCCGCTTAACCGGCAACCCGGCAGACCACAACTCCCGTTCGATGGCTTGGTTACCGTCTGAAAGTTGCACATCGCGTTAAAACCAAAAATCATCCTGTCCCAGACCCAGCACCTTGGCCGCCGCACACATCCGCATGTCAAGGCTCGCGACTCTTGCCCCCAGGCGGCGGGCGACCGCCAAATGCAGCGCGTCTCCCGCACGCAGGGCTGTGGGCGTTTCGATAAACACGGCGGCAGTGCGGAAATCCACCGGCTCGATTTCAGTCATGCCCAGATGCGTCGAGGCAAACCGCTGAAAGTTGGCAAGTGCCTGCTGGCGGGTTTCCGCGTCGATGGCGCCCGTCCGCTGTTTGATTCCGCCAACGCTGGTCATCTCGGTCAACGTCCAGGCCGAAATCATCAAGCTCTCCTTGGATCGACTTTCAAGTCGCGCCACAAGTTCTCGTGCGCCGGGTTCGCGAAAGAATATTGCGCCCAGCACCGAGGTGTCGAGGTAGATCACAGCAGATCTTGTTCGCGCATTTGCGCAACGGTCAGCCCCGATGTTGGCGGGGCGGAGACCCAATTACGCAAGTCCGACCAGCCGAAGCCATCTGCTCGGGGTGCGGGAACCAGTCGTGCCACGGGTTTTCCCCGGCGGGTGATAACTACATCCTCGCCCGCCTCGACTTCGGTGAGCAGGGCGGATAAGTGCGATTTGGCGTCGGCAACCGTGGCAGTTTTCATCGTTCAGGCACCTTGAGATGGTCACTTAAGCGGTTATTATTCGCCTTATTGGTCATCTAGTAAAGGCGTTATCCATCTTCATCCTGCGGTAGCCTACCGTCTCGGTAACCGTGCGGCCCAATCGACGGTCCGTTCCAGGCCCAGCGAGAGAGGTGTCAATATGTCCAAGCCGAGTTCGCCCCGCGCTTTTTGAATATCCGGAACGTAACGGTCGGGTAAGCCTGTCGTTGGCGCGTGGGCTATTTCGACCGTTACCCCGCAGGTGGTTGCGGCAACTTGCCGCGCCAGTTCGGCGAGACCGATCGCTCGATCCGAGCCGACGTTATAGGGTTGGTTGGGCTTGCCTTTGAGCAGGAGAGTGACCAGCCAGATGGCGAGGTCGGCGGCATAAAGGTAACTGCGCACGGGGGTGCCGTCGCCGTGAATGCGGATCGGGCCGCCTTCGATCGCGTCGCGAATGAAACTGCCGATGGCGAACTTCTCGGTGAACGGCAGGTGGGGGCCGTAAAAGGAGAAGCCGCGGGCGATGATGCATTCGACCTCGGGGGTGAGGGCGCACATCAGCTCGGACATGCGCTTTATCTCGCCGTAGGTTGAGGCGCGGTGCTGCGGGTTCGGGGCGCCGGGGTAGGTTTCCGGGATATGACCCAATTCCGGTGGTTGGCGGCCATAGACCGCGCCTGAACTCGCCAGTAGCAGACGCCGGGCGCGGCAAATGCGGGCGAATTGCAGGATGCGCTGGGTGCCGAGCAGCGTGGTCAGGGTCAGTGCCGTGTCGCCAGCGCCGAGTTTTTCGGCGGATGCCGTGGCGAGATGAATAACGTAGTCGAACGTCCCGTCGGGAAAAACGAAGTCCATTGTGTCGCCGGTCAGCCACGCGAATTCTGGCCGGACGGCCAGATGGGGCATCCGTGCCAGAAAGCTCGCCGGGTCGCGGCTCAGCACCGTAACGCCAACGCCGACTTTTAGCGTGTCGTTGGCGGCGGCAATGGCTTCCAGCAACCAGACGCCGAAGAAGCCGGTGCCGCCGGTGATAAATATTCGCGTGCCGGCCAGTTCGCGCCAGATGTCACCGGTGTGGGCGAGGATGTGATCGAGGTCGGCGGCGGGAACGCTGGCAGCCATCAGAAACCGATGCCGAGGAACTCGCCGATCCGATCGGCGGCGTAGTCGAGCATTTCGGTCGTCAGACCCGGATACACGCCGATCCAGAAGCTGCGTTCGGTGATGATGTCGGCATTCGACAGCGCGCCGGCGACGCGGTAGTCGCGACCGTGCATGTAGGGTTGGCGCGTGACGTTGCCGGCGAACAGCAATCGCGTGCCGATCTTGTGCTGATCGAGGTAGCGCAGCAGGTCCACGCGGGCGCAGGGCGCGTTCTCGCGCAGGGTGAGGAGGAAGCCGAACCAGGACGGTTCGCTGTTCGGTGTGGCTTCGGGCAAGATGAGAAATTCATCGCATGCCTGCAGCCGCTCTCGCAGATGGGCGAAGTTGCGCCGCCGCGCGGCGATGAACTCGTCGAGCCGTGCCATCTGCGCCACGCCCAGTGCGGCCTGCATGTCGGTGAGCTTGAGGTTGTAGCCGGCGTGGGCATAGGTGTATTTGTGGTCGTAGCCGCAGGGCAGGTTCCCCAGTTGCCAGCCGTAGCGCTTGCCGCAGGTGTTGTCCTTGCCCGGGGCGCAATAGCAGTCGCGGCCCCAGTCGCGGAAGGATTCGATGGCGCGCGCCAGCAGCGGGTCGTCGGTGAATACCGCGCCGCCCTCGCCGGTGGTGATGTGGTGGGCCGGGTAGAAACTGAGCGTGCCGATGTGGCCGAAGCTGCCGACGCTGCGGCCGTGCAAGGTCGAACCGAAGGCGTCGCAGCAGTCTTCGATCAGCCACAGGCCGTGCCGGTCGGCAAGTTCGCGCAGCGCGATGGCGTCGAAGGGGTTGCCCAGCGCGTGGGCGAGCATGATGGCGCGGGTGCGCGGGCCGATGGCGGCGGCGATGGCTTCCGTGCTCGGGTTGTAAGTGGGCAGGGTCGAGTCGACGAAGACGGGGATCAACCCGTTCTGCAAAATTGGATTGATGGTGGTCGGGAAACCGGCGGCGGCGGTGATGACTTCGTCGCCGGGCTTCAGCGCGCGTTCGTCCAGTAGCGGCGAGGTGAGCGCCGAGAGCGCGAGCAGATTGGCGGACGAACCGGAATTGACGGTGAGCGCGCGTGCCACGCCGATGCGCGTGGCGATTTGTTTTTCGAACTCATCGTTGAAGCGGCCGGTGGTCAGCCAGCCGTCGAGCGCGGCGTCGACCAGGGCAACATAGGCCGCGGCGTCGAGCACCTTTCCGGCGGGCGGCACGGCATGCTGGCCGGGAACGAAGGGTGCGCGCTGCTCCTTTTGCGCGGCATAGTCGCGCACCTGGGCGAGAATCCGTTGTCGTTGTTCGTCGAGTGTCATGGCGTCGCGGTGTAGTCGTCGATCTGGGCGAGAGTCAGGGCGCGAATGCGGTCGCTGTCGTTGGCGCTGGCATGCCAGGCGCGATACCAGTCCAGCGTACGCCGCAGGGCGTCATCGGTAGACCAGCGCGGGCGCCAACCAAGCACCTCGCGCGCCTGTGCGGCGTCGAGGCGCAGCGTGTTCGTTTCCTTCTGGAAGTTGGCCTGGGTGAACTCGATGCGAGCACTGTTGTCCCACAGACGGGCGCAGCGCTCGGCGACCTCGCCCACGGTGAGATGGTCGGTCGCGGCCGGGCCGAAGTTCCAGCCTCGGGCGAAGCGGGCACTATCCCTGCCGCATAATTGTTCCGCCAGCAGCAGGTAGCCGGCCAGGGCTTCGAGCACATGTTGCCAGGGCCGGATCGCACCCGGCATGCGCAGCGACAGGGGTTGGCCCGCAAGAAAGGCGCGGGCGATGTCGGGCAGCAGCCGGTGCGTCGACCAGTCGCCGCCGCCGACGACGTTGCCGGCGCGGGCCGTGGCGATGCGGGGCGAGTTGTCGGCGTCGAAGAACGAGTTGCGCCACGAGGCAGTGGCGATTTCGGCGCAGCTCTTGCTCGCGCTGTAGGGGTCCTTCCCGCCCAGCGGATCGCCTTCGCGCAGCGGTACATCGGCGGGCGAGGGCGCATAGCACTTGTCGCTGGTGACGATGACGGCCGCTTCGACTCGCGGGCATTCGCGGATGGCGTCGAGCAGGTTGATCGTTCCGGTGAGGTTGGTGGCGAAGGTGTCGCGCGCAAAGCGGTAGCCGTCCGCCACGGTCGCTTGTGCGGCGAGATGAAACACGATGCTGGCGCCGCTGTCGCGCAGTGCGCCGGCAAGCGCATCGTAGTCGCGGATGTCGCCGTGCAGGGAGGTGATGCCATCGGCAACCCGGGCGACCTCGAACAGGCTGGGCTGCGTCGGCGGAGCCAGCGAGAACGCCGTGACGCCAGCGCCGACTTTTTGCAGCCACAGCGCCAGCCAAGCGCCCTTGAATCCGGTGTGGCCGGTGAGGAAGACGCGGCGGCCCTTCCAGAAGTCCGGGTTCATGCCCACAGCTTCCAGGGTGCGTCGCCGCCGGCCCAGAGTTCTTCCAGATGGTTTTTGTCGCGCAGCGTGTCCATCGGTTGCCAGAAGCCGTCGTGGCGGAAGGCGGCCAACTGCCCGGCGGCGGCCAGGCGCTGCATGGGTTCCTTTTCCCACAGCGTGTCGTCGCCGGCGATGGGGTCGAGAGCCGTTGGCGAGAGCACGAAGAAGCCGCCGTTGATCCAGTCGCCGTCGCCCCTCGGTTTTTCCTGGAAGCCGCGCACTCGCGTGCCGTCCAGATCGAAGCGGCCGAAACGTGCCGGCGGGCGTACGGCGGTGACCGTGGCCAGGCACTGTTCCTGTCGATGAAAAGCGAGCAGCGTGCCGATGTCGATGTCGGCGACGCCGTCGCCGTAGGTCATGCAGAACTCGTTGTCACCGACGAGGTGCCGGATGCGCCGCAGGCGGCCGCCGGTCTGGGTTTGGTCGCCAGTGTCGATCAGCGTGATGTTCCACGGCTCGGATGGGTTCTGGTGCAGATCCACCCGGTTTTGCGCCAGATTGATCGTCACGTCGGAGGTATGCAGGGCGAGGTTGGCGAAATACTCCTTCACCATGTAACCCTTGTAGCCCAGGCAGATCACGAAATCGGTGATGCCGAAATGGGCGTAGCCCTTCAGGATGTGCCAGAGAATCGGCTTGCCGCCGATATCGACCATGGGCTTGGGGCGGGTGGCGGTTTCTTCGCTCAGCCGTGTGCCGAGTCCGCCAGCGAGAATGACTGCTTTCATGGGGTATCCCGCTTGCACGGAGAAAGGTTTGTTACTCATAACGCAGCGCCTCGATCGGCAGCAGGCTCGACGCTTTCCGCGCCGGATAATAGCCGAAAAATATGCCCACGGCGGCGGCGAAGCCGACGGCCAGGCCGATGGCGGCGACCGACAGTTCGGTGCGCCAGCCGGCCAGTTCGCCGACGAGGAAGGAGCCGCCGACCCCGAGCAGGATGCCGATGACGCCGCCGATCAGCGACAGGGTGACGGCCTCGACCAGGAACTGCGAGAGGATGTCGTCACCGCGGGCGCCGACGGCCATGCGCAGGCCGATCTCGCGGGTGCGTTCGGTGACGGAGACCAGCATGATGTTCATGATGCCGATGCCGCCGACCAGCAGCGACACCGAGGCCACCGCCGCCAGCAGCATGGCCAGCACCTTGGACGCGGCTTCCTGCGCCTGGAGGATTTCCGAGAGGTTGCGGACGAAGAAATCGTCGTCCTGCCCGGCTTGCAGGCGGTGGCGCTGGCGCAGCAGTTCGCGCATCTTTTCTTCCGCCACTTTCATGTCGACGCCCTGGCGGATCTTGACGGTGATCGCGCCGACGCTGCGCGACTTGGCCATGGCGCTCGCGCCGAGGACACGCTTTCTGGCGGTCGAGATCGGCATCAGGATGACGTCGTCCTGATCCTGGCCCATCATGTTCTGACCCTTCTTGTCGAGCACGCCGATCACCGTGAGCGGCACCTTGCGCACGCGGATCACCTGGTCGAGCGCGGCTCCGTCGCCGAACAGGTTCTTCGCCACGGTCTGCCCGATCAGCGCCACCTTGGCGGCGCCGTTCATCTCCGCCTGTTCGAAGCCGCGGCCCTCCGCGATGGGCCACTCGCGCGCCTCGAGGTAGTCGGGGGTGATGCCGTGGAAGGTGGTCGACCAGTTGGCGTTGCCGGCCACGACCTGGCCCGCGCCGCGCAGACTGGGGGCGGCGGCATGGACTTCCTCGACCTCGCGGCCGATGGCGTAGCCGTCGTCTTCGGTGATGGCCTGCTGGCTTCCGGCGCTGGAACGCGCGCCGCCGGAAAGGGTGGAGCCGGAAAAGACGATGATGATGTTGGAGCCGAGACTGCGGATCTGGTCTTCGACGCGCGCCTGGGCGCCGTTGCCGACGGCGATCATGACGATCACCGCGGCCACGCCGATGATGATGCCGAGCATGGTCAGCGCCGAGCGCATCTTGTTCACGCGCAGCGCGGCCAGCGCGATGCGCAGGGTGGCGGCGAAGTTCATGATGCCGCCCCAAAAGTCGGCGCTGGCGGGACGGCGCGCGATGCGATGTCGCGCCAGCCGATGACCTGCACGCCGCTGCGCTCATATGATTCATCGCCGCCATAAATGAGCCACGGAGACAGGGCCTCCTCGCCGGCGAAGCGCGCCGCCGCCTGCCCCGCCCGCATGTAGTCGCGCGTTACGGTTCGCCCCGACTTGATTTCGACCGCCTGCAACCGTGAGCCGACCTCGAACACCAGGTCGGCCTCGAGTCCGTTGTTGTCGCGCCAGAAGAAAAGATCGGCGGGTCGGCCGCCGTTGAAGCGGCCCTTGATGAACTCGGCGACGACCCAGCTCTCGAACAGGGCGCCGCGACCGGGATGCAGCGCGAGAACCTCCGGCGAGCGGATTCCTTGCAGCCAGCAGGCGAGGCCTGTATCGAGGAAATACAGCTTGGGGGTCTTGACCAGCCGTTTGCCGAAATTGCGGTGGTAGGGCGGCAACAGGAAAATCAGGTCGCTCGATTCGAGCACCGACATCCAGGCGCGAGCAGTGCTATGGGAAATCCCCGCTTCGCCCGCAAGCGCGCTCAGGTTGAGCAACTGCCCGGTGCGGCCCGCGCACAGGCGCAGGAAGCGCTGGAAGGTGCCGAGGTCCTGCACGTTCAGCACCTGGCGCACGTCGCGCTCGACATAGGTGGCGACATAGCTGGCGAACCAGTCGGCCGGCGCAACGGGCCCGGCGTGGAGGGCGGGGTAGCCGCCGATAAGCATGGCCGCATCGACATCTCCGCATCTCGACGCGACGGGCAGTTCGTCCTGTGACAGCGGCAGCAGGCGGGTGAGGCCGACGCGACCGGCCAGCGACTGCGTGACGCCCGCCAGCAAGCCGAACTGCTGTGAGCCCGTGAGCACGAAGCGGCCGGGTGTCCTTTGCGCATCGACCAGGCCTTGCAGATGGGAAAACAGGTCCGGCCAGCGTTGGGCCTCGTCGAATACGGCCCCGTGGGCGAAGCGGGCGAGAAAGCCGCGCGGGTCTTCGAGCGCGAAGGCGCGTTCGATCGGATCCTCGAGTGAAACGTAGGGTTTGTCGGCGAAGACCGCGCGAGCGAGCGTCGTCTTGCCCGACTGGCGCGGCCCGGTGATGGCAACGACAGGGAAACCCTGGGCAAGGCGAAGGAGGGTATCGGCGAGGCGGCGGGGGAGCATGCGTTTTTATACAATACGGCGATTAAATCGTCAATCTGTATATGTTTCGTCGGCAGCACTGGGCAGCCTGGCCAGTGCGGCGGCCGCGTCGATTGCCGCGTTGGCGCGGTCCTCGACAACGCGGCCGTCGCGGAAGGTCACCATGCGCGAGGCCGCGGCGGCGACGTCGTGTTCGTGCGTCACCAGCACAATGGTGATTCCTTCGCGGTTGAGCGCCTGCAAGAGCGCCATGATTTCGACGCTGGTGCGCGAATCGAGCGCGCCGGTGGGTTCGTCGGCCAGCACCAGCATCGGGTCGTTGGCCAGGGCGCGGGCGATGGCGACGCGCTGCTGCTGGCCACCGGAGAGCTGCGTCGGCGGGTGGTCGAGGCGATCGCCCAGGCCGACCTGGCGCAGCCGGGCCTCGGCGCGGCTGCGGCGTTCGCCGGGAGCGATGCCGGCGTAGAGCAGGGGCAGGGCGACGTTATCGACGGCGCTGGTGCGCGCGAGCAGGTTGAAGTGCTGGAAGACGAAGCCGATCTTGCGATTGCGCACGGCGGCCAGCTGGTCGGGGGAAAGCCGCGACACTTCCTCGCCGGCCAGCCGGTATTCGCCGGCGCTCGGCTGGTCGAGGCAGCCGAGCAGGTTCATGAACGTGGACTTGCCGGAGCCGGAGGGCCCCATCACTGCGACGAACTCGCCGGCGGCAATGTCGAGCGAGATGCCGCGCAGCGCATGGACGACGGTGCTGCCCATGCGGTATTCCTTGGTCAGGCCGACGGTATGTATGAGCGGCGCTGTGGTGGACATGGCGCCGCCGGCCTTAGAACATGCGCGGGCCGGGGGCTGTCGCGGCGGGCTTCGCCGTGGCGCCGGAGCCGACTATTACCTCGGCGCCCTCGGCCAAATCCTGGTTAATGATTTCCGTGGCCGTGCCGTCGGTGATGCCCGGTTGCACCTCGATTGCCTTGGGTTTGCCATCGTCGCCGAGCACCCAGACCTTGCTGCCGCGGCCCTGGCCCTTTTCCGCGCGTTCCGGCTTGCCGGGCCTGGCGTTGCCGCCCTTGCCCTCGTCGTCGGCCCGCGGCTTGAAGCGCAGCGCGGCGTTGGCGATCTTGAGCACCGAATCCTTCTTCGCCGAGACGATGCGCACGTTGGCAGTCATGCCTGGCAGCAGGTTGAGTTCGGGATTCGCCGCGGAGACGATGACGGTGTAGGTGACGACGTTGGAGACCACCTGGGCCGCCTTGCGCACCTGTTTGACCTCGCCTTCGAAGCTCCTGCCGGCGAAGGCGTCGACGGTGAAGGTGGCCTTCTGGCCGAGGCGCACGCGGCCGACGTCGGCCTCGTCGATGGAGGTTTCGACCTGCATGTCGGTAAGGTTCCTGGCGATGATGAACAGCTCCGGCGCCTGCAGGCTCGCGGCCACGGTTTGGCCGGTGTCGACGCTGCGCTTGACGACGATGCCGTCGACCGGCGAGCGGATCATGGTGCGATCCAGATCGACCCGCGCCTGCGCCAGTTGGGCCTCGCGCTGGCGCACCAGCGCCTCGCTGTTCCTGGCCTGGGCTTCGGCCACCTGCGCCATGGCGCGGGCGCCATCGAGCGCGGCCTGCGCCTTGTCGCGCTCGGCCGGCGAGATGAAATTTTTCTCGACCAGCAGTTTCTTGCGCTCGAAGTCGCGCTCGGTCTCCATCAGGTTCGCCTTGGCCTGCAACTGCTGCGCGCGCTGGACATTGACGGCGGAACGGGCGGCATCGACGTCGGCTTCGGCCTGGCGTACGCGATGTTGAAAGTTTTCCGGGTCGATGCGCGCGATCAACTGGCCTTCCTTCACCGTCGAGTTGAAGTCGACCAGGATTTCCTTGAGCTGGCCGGAGACCTGCGAGCCGACTTGTACCGATACGACGGGATTGAGCGTGCCGGTGGCCGAGACGGCCGCCGTCAGCGGGCCGCGTTCGACCTTGGCGAATTTGTAGAGGAGTGCATTGTTGGTCGGTCCGAGCCACTTCCAGGCGCCGAAGCCGCCGCCGATCGCGAGCAGCGCGGCGAGGCCGATGAACAGGGAGCGACGTTTCATGCAGTCATTCTAGCGGATGGCCGCGGGGTGGCGCCGGCGAAGCTGTAACGGTGTGTTGCGGACCCCGCCACCGTGCCGCCAGCGCCGACTTTTCGTGCTCAGGCAATCCCCGGGTTCTTCTCCATCCCGATCAGCTTCGGCTGGTTGAGCTTGCGCGGCGCGACGACCTTCTTGTCGCGCAGCCATTTGCCCACCACGTCCCAGATCGGCTCGCCCGTCACGCCTTCGCCGACGGGCGCCCAACTGGCCACCTTGTATTTCCTGGCGGCGTCGAGCGGCTTGTCGCCGACGCGCATGTCGCGGATGCGATTGCCCATCCGCGCCTTCGGGTCGCAGCTATATGTCATGCCGCCGACGCGCACCATGTCGCCGCCCTGCTGGTAGTAGGGGTCGGGGTTGAACAAGTTGTCGCCGACATCCTCGAGGATGTTCTTGATCTGCAGGCCGGTGAGCTCGTTGAGCGTCGTCGCCGGGTAGGTCACGGCGGTCTGGTCCATCAGGTGCTCGAAGGTGATGGTCTGGCCCGGCAGGAGGGAGGTGCCCCAGCGGAAGCCCGGCGAGAAGGCGATCTCGGCGCCGCGCACTTCCATCAACGCGTCGAGGATCAACTGGTCCCACGAGCCGTTGAAATTGCCGCGACGGTAGAGCAGGCCCTCGGACACGGCGAGCTTTTCCTCCAGCTTCGCCTTGTAGGGCGCGCGCACCTTGTCGATCAGCGCCGCCATTTCGGCGTCGGCCGGCAGCAGGTTGGCGAAGATCGGCAGCAGGCGGTACCCGAAGCTCGCGACTCGGCCGCCCTTGACGTCGAAATCGAGCACGCCGAGGAACTTGCCGTTGGAGCCGGCGTTGGTGACCAGGGTGACGCCCTTGGCGTTCCTGACCGGCACCGGCCGCGGCACGCCGTCGTGGGTGTGGCCGCCCAGGATGGCGTCGATGCCGGTGACCCGGCTGGCCATCTTGAGGTCGACGTCCATGCCGTTGTGGGAGAGCACGACGACGACCCGCGCGCCCTTGGCCCTGGCCTCGTCGACCACCTTCTGCATGTTCTCGTCCTGAATACCGAAGGTCCAGTCGGGCGTCATCCGGCGCGGGTGGGCGATGGGGGTGTAGGGAAAGGCCTGGCCGATCACCGCCACCTTGACGCCATTCATCTCGCGCAGGGCATAGGGCGAAAAGACCGGGTCGCCGAAGTCGGCGGTCTTGACGTTCTGGGCGAGGAATTCGATCTTGCCCTTGAAGTCCTTCTCGACGATTTCCTTGACGCGCTCGTGGCCCAGCGTGAATTCCCAATGCGGCGCCATCAGGTCGACGCCGAGCAGCTTGCAGGCATCGACCATGTCCTGGCCATGGGTCCACAGCGCCGTGGCCGAACCCTGCCAGGTGTCGCCGCCGTCGAGCAGCAGCGCGCCCGGCCGGCTGGCGCGCAGCTGCTTGATCAGCGTGGCGAGGTGACTGAAACCGCCGACCTTGCCGTAGGTCTTGGCTGCCTGCTCGAAATCGAGATAGGTGAAGGCATGGGCCTCGGCGCCGCCGGGCTTGATGCCGAAGGCCTTGAGCAGGTGCTCGCCGACGAGATGGGGCGCCTTGCCGACGGCGGCGCCGAAACCGAGATTGACATTCGGCTCGCGGAAGTGGATCGGCGTGAGTTGCGCATGGCAGTCGGTGAAATGCAGGAAATGCACATTGCCATGGCGCGGCAGGTCGTAGAACCTGTCGGCGCCTTGGGCCGCGAGCAGCTCGCGCGAATCGAGCGCGAAGCCGGCGGCCGAGGCGGCGGCGAGGATCTGGAGGAACTCGCGGCGGTTCATGGAAGACATCGAACGGACTCCTTGGGGTGAAAAAAAGCCTGGCCATGGCCAGGCTTCTTGACGAACGACAGCTTATTTATTGACCGGCGATTCCGGGTCCAGCAACAGCGCGACCAGATGCTTGATCTGCGCCTCCTTGAGCGCGCCGATGTGGCCGAAGCGCGGCATCTCCGAGCACAGGCTGAAGGACTTGGCGTTGTAAATCTTGCCGTAGACGTACTTCTGCATGTCGGCGGTGTTGCCGCGCAGCTTGCCGAAGTGGAACAGGCTGGGACCGACGGTGCCGAAGGATGTCTCCTTCGGCGCGATCTGGTGGCAGTTGTAGCAGTTGCCGCCGACCGGCAGGCCGGGCTCGTCGGACCAGGTGAAGCCGCGACCGGACTGGGCGATCTTCTCGCCCGCCTTCCAGTCGCCCATCAGCTTGCCGTCGGCGGGATATTTCACGGCGGCCATCTGGTCGGCCTCGAGCCGCTGGGCGATTTTTTCCGGCGGCTTGTTGCCGGTGCGATTGCAGATGGCCTGCAGGCCGTCTTCGGAAACACGGTCGGCCGTGGCCTGGCCCTTGGTGACGAAGTCTTGCTTCATCATGGCCAGGGCCTTGGCGCGATGGTCGCTGTCGGCGAGGGCGGCGGGAGCAGCAGCGATCATGGCGGCCGCGAGAATCGAAATGCGTATGGTGGCGTTCATTATCTTCCCCTGTTAGCGCTTGATGCCCGGACCCTTGTAGGTCGCGCCGTTGGCGTTTGCGGTCATGTAGGTGAGCAGGCTGGTGATGGTGTCGGAAACGTATTTCGGCTGCGGGAAGCGCTGTTGGCGGAAGCAGTCGCCCATGCGCCACTGCTGCGTCAGCATCACGCCGCCGGTCATGCGGTAGCCGGGCCAGCCCATGACGGCGGTGGTGGCGCCCTTGGGCGTGGCGATGTTGGGGAGGTTCTGCATGCGGATGCGCTTGCCGTCGGCGCCGTGGCAGGTGTTGCAGGAGAAGTCGTAGGGGCCGGCGCGGTGGTTGGTGACTTCCCTGCCGATCTCGTAGACTTCCTTGACGCGCGGATCCTTGAGCGGGACGGCGAATTTCATGTCCTTCGAGTTCGCGGCGACGTAGGTCACCAGCGAGGTCGGCTCGGGTGTGTAGCTGCCCGAGGCGAACGGTTGTTTCATGATGTCGGCTTCCTTGAAGCCCTGTTTCTCGATCATGCACCAGACGATGCGACGTTCGGCGTCCATGACCTTGCCGGCATCGGCGAAGTAGCGCGGCATCTGCACATAGGCGCCCTTGACGATGCCAACGCCGAGACCGAGATCGCAGCTTGTGGCCAGGGAAACCTGTTTGGGCCCGCGGATGCTCTTCCAGAAATCCTCGCCCTGTGCCTCGAACAGCTCGGCCGGGTTGGATTCTTCCATCATGGTGCGGAACTTCTCGAACTCGACAGTCGCGGCGTCCTTCTCCTCGACAGGCGCCGCGGCCGCCGGCTTGGCGGCTTTCTTGGCGGTGGCGGCGGGAGCCGGCTTGTTCTGGGCGACGACCGGCTGCGTGGCCAGGGCCAGGGCGAACGCCGTGGCCGCGATGAGTGCTTGTCTCATTCTTTCCTCCGTTGGGGCGGGTCTGCTGCCCGCTTGCATCATTCTTCATTGGGACGGAGCCGTGGCTCCGCCCCTCTTGTGCCGCGGTGAATCAGGCGACGGTGGCTTCGTCGGCGCGCGAATCGCCCTTGTTGTCCTGCCACTTCACCACGACCTTGTCGCCGGCCTTGGCGCCCTTGACCTTGAAGCCGAACACCGGGTTGGTCGAAATCGAGGGGCCGGTCTGGCTCTGCACCACCGCCTTGCCGCCGACCTCGACGGAAAACTGCTGGATGAAATGGGCCGGAATGGCCTGATTTGTCTTGGGGTCCTTGCGCTGGCCGGTTTCCATCGTGTGGGCCATCAGGATCTTGATGTCTGCAACGTCGCCCTTCATCTGGGCGCGAATTTTCATCGGGCTTCCCATGTCTTTTCCTTAATCGTGTCTGATTGGTTTCGAGTATCAGCCGCCGCAGCCGCCGGCGGTGACCTTGACTTCCTTGCTGGCCGTATAGAACTTGCCGTCCGCCGTCTTGGCCACGGCCCGGACGATGGAAGTTTGTCCCATCTTCAGGCGCATCGACACGTCGGGCAGGGCGCCGTTGGCGAAGTCGAATGCCGCGGAAAGCGGGTTGGGGTTCTTGTCGACGAAAATCGAGATCGAGATGGTGTTCGCGATGCCGCTCGACACATCGACCGGCACGACGGCGCCGTTTTCGGCGATATCGGGTGCCGTCAGCTTGAGATCCTTGCTTTCGGCGGCGGTGGCGGCGCCGACGGCCTTCATCGCGGCCGGCGTGTCCTTGGCTTCGAAGGCGACCTTGTTCCATTCGGTGGCCAGCACCTGGGTCGGCTTGAGCAGGCCGGCGGCGAGGGCCGCTACCAGCACGCCGCTGGCACTGGCGCCCTTGAGCACGGTTCTACGCAAAGTATCCATTGTTCCTCCTGGGTTGAAATTCATTTGCAAATGAGAATGGTTGTGACATGAGACGCAGCAACAGGGTGGATTATTCCCTACGATATACAAAAAAATCCAGTCGACAGATCAAAAGTCGGCGCTGGCGGCACGCCAATGACCGGACTTGCCGCCCATTTTCTCCAGCAGGCGGATCTCGCCCATGACCATGCCGCGGTCGACAGCCTTGCACATGTCGTAAATGGTGAGCAGGGCGACCGATACGGCGGTCAGCGCCTCCATCTCGACGCCGGTGCGGCCGACGGTTTGCGCCGTGACTTCGCAATTAACGCAACCGGTGGCTTCGTCGATGACGAACTCCGCCGCGACCCGCGTCAGCGGGAGCGGATGGCACAGCGGGATCAGTTCGGAGGCGCGCTTGGCCGCCTGGATCGCCGCGATGCGGGCGATGCCGAGCACGTCGCCCTTCTCGGCGTCGCCGGCCTTGATCAGCGCCAGGGTGGCCGGCTGCATGCGGATGGTTCCGGCGGCGCGGGCGCGGCGCTCGGTCTCGCTCTTGCCGCCGACATCGACCATGTGCGCCTGGCCGGCGCCGTCGAAATGGGTCAAGCCGTCGTGTGACATCTTTTTACAAATCCCCGCATGGCGCGGCCGGCGAACTCCCGGTCCGAAACGCTATCATAGCCCCCATGCGCTTCTCCTGGTTTTTTCCGCCGTTCGCCGCCGTGCTCTTGGGCCTGGCCCCGGCCGTGCTGGCCGAGGGTCTGCCCGATCTCGGCGAGGCCGCCCAGGTCGATCTTTCGCCGCTGGCCGAGAAACAGATCGGCGGCTCCATCTTCCGCGAGATCCGCCTGCGCGAGCCGAGCTATCTCGACGATCCCGAAATCTCCGGCTACCTCAACCGCCTCGGCATGCGCCTGGTGGCGCAGAGCGGTGAGGCGCGGCAGGACTTCGAATTCTTCGTACTGCGCGACACCACGCTCAACGCCTTCGCCATGCCCGGCGGCTTCATCGGGGTGCATACCGGGCTGATCACGTCGGCGCAATCCGAATCCGAGCTCGCCTCGGTGATCGCCCACGAAATCTCCCACGTCACCCAGCGTCACCTCGCCCGCATGATGGGCAAGCAGAGCCAGGCGCAACTGGTGTCGATGCTGGCGATGGCCGTGGCGGTACTGGCTTCGCGCAACAGCCCGGACCTCGCCACCGGCGCTCTCATGGCCGGCCAGGCCGCCGGCATCCAGAGCCAGCTCAACTACTCGCGCGACTTCGAGCGCGAGGCCGACCGGCTGGGGATCAACCTGCTGGAAAAGTCCGGCTACGACATTCGCGACATGGGCAGTTTCTTCGAGCGCCTGCAAAACTTCGGTCGCCTCTACGAGAACAATGCGCCGGGCTACCTGCGCACCCACCCGCTGACCACCGAGCGCATCGCCGACATGGGCAACCGTATTTCCCAGCGGCCCTATCGCCAGGTGCCGGATTCGCTCGACTTCCTCCTGGTGCGGGCCAAGCTCAAGGCTTTGGCAGGCGATGCGCTGGAAGCGGTGACTCACTTCGACGGCCTGGTCAAGGAACGCAAGTTCGCCTCCGAGCCGGCGGCGCACTACGGCTACGCCGTGGCGCTGACCCGGGTCAAGGACTGGGTCGGCGCCGAGCGGGAACTGGCGCAGGCGCGCCGCCTCATGGCCCGAGGCCACGCCGAGGCCGCCGCGCCGATGCTCGAGACCCTGGCCGCCGAGCTGCGCCGGCGGCAGAACGACCTCGACGGTGCCCTGCGCCTGCTGCGTGCCGCCAGCCAGCGCTACCCGCAGGAACGGGCGGTCGCCTATGCCCTGGCCGAAACCCTGCTCGCCGCCGGGCGCCTGGACGAAGCCGTGCAGATCGGCAGCACCGATCTGCAGCTCTATCCGGCGGATGGCCGCATGCACGGCCTGCAAGCCAAAGCCTACGCCCTGCTCGGCAAGATGGCGCGCCAGCATCGCGCCCTGGCCGAGGCCTATGTCGCCAACGGCCAGTTGCTGGCGGCGATCGAGCAACTGCAACTGGCCCAGCAGGCGCGGGACGGCGATTTCTACGACAACGCCCAGATCGACGCCCGCCTGCGCGAGATCAAACGCCGGCAGGCCGAGGAAAAGAAGAAGGCTCGGCAACCGAACCCGTAGCGGTCGCTGCCGTGGCATAGCCCTGCTCAGATCGGGGCGACTTATTCGATAATCAAAAAATACGTTTTTGCAGTACCCCTACTAGTGTTAACCTCCACGCCCTATAAGAATTCAACCCTTCCCGCTATCCGGTAACGGGATCACATTCTCGGAGGAGTCTCAAGATGGCATTGGTCAATCCGCATGGCGGCGGCGCCCTCAAGCCGCTGCTGCTCGAAGGTTCCGCGCTCACGGCCGAACAGGCCCGCGCCAGGACGCTGCCCCAGCTCAAGGTCAGCTCGCGCGAAGCGGGCGACATCATCATGTTGGGCATCGGCGGTTTCACCCCCCTCGACGGTTTCATGACCCGTGCCGACTGGGAGGGTGTCTGCGACGGCATGAAAATGACCAACGGCCTGTTCTGGCCGATCCCCGTCACCCTGTCGACGGATGACGAAGCCATCAAGGCCGGCAGCGACATCGCCCTGGCCGACGGCGAGACCGGCGAGATCCTCGCGACCATGAAGGTGAACGAGCAATACACCATCGACAAGGCCCACGAGTGCATGGAAGTCTACAAGACGACCGACATGGAGCACCCGGGCGTCAAGATGGTCATGGCGCAGGGCAAGTACAACCTGGCCGGCGCGATCAAGGTGCTGTCCACCGGCGGCTTCAAGGAGAAATACGGCGAGCAGTTCATGACGCCGGCCGAGACTCGCGCCAAGTTCCAGGAAATCGGCTGGACCCGCGTCGCCGCCTTCCAGACCCGCAACCCGATGCACCGTTCGCACGAGTATCTGGCGAAAATCGCCATCGAGACCATGGACGGCGTGCTGGTTCATTCCCTGCTGGGCGCTCTCAAGCCGGGCGATATTCCCGCCGAGGTGCGTTCCGAGGCGATCTCCGTGCTGGTCGACAACTACTTCGCCCCCAACACCGTGATCCAGGCCGGCTACCCGCTCGACATGCGCTACGCCGGTCCGCGCGAGGCACTGCTGCATGCCCTGTTCCGCCAGAACTACGGCTGCTCGCACCTGATCGTCGGCCGCGACCACGCCGGCGTGGGCGACTTCTACGGCCCGTTCGACGCCCAGAAGATCTTCGACGAGATCCCCAAGGATGCGCTCGAAACCAAGAACATGAACATCGACTGGACCTTCTGGTGCAACAAGTGCGGCGGCATGGCTTCGCAGCGTACCTGCCCGCACACCAAGGATGACCGCATCCTGTTGTCCGGCACCAAGGTACGTTCGATGCTGTCCGAAGGCCAGGATCTGCCGGTCGAATTCAGCCGCCCCGAAGTGGCGAAGGTGCTGCAGAAGTACTATGCCGGCCTGAGCGCCGAAGAGAACGTCAAGGTAGAGTTGAAAGGCCATTCCGCGAGATAATAAGCGGTTTGAGAAGTCGAATGCCGCCCGCCGCCCCCGCCAAGAGTCGGGCGCGACGGGTGTCCGGGAGTAGTTGTTTTTTTAAGTGAATCGCCACCAAGGAGTAAGAAAGCTATGCCAACCTTTGTTCGTACCGAGAAGTGCGATGGCTGCAAGGGTCAGGACAAGACCGCTTGCATGTACATCTGCCCGCATGACCTGATGAAACTGGACAAGGACGGTTCCGACACCGGCCACGCCATGAAGGCTTTCAACCAGGAACCGGAGCAGTGCTGGGAGTGTTATTCCTGCGTCAAGATCTGCCCGCAGGGCGCCATCGAATGCCGTCATTACGCCGACGTCGTGCCGCTGGGCGGCTCGGTGCAGCCGATGCGCGGTTCCGATTCCATCATGTGGACCATCAAGTTCCGCAATGGCAACATCAAGCGCTTCAAGTTCCCGATCCGCACCACCCCCGAGGGCTCCATCGATCCCTACGGTAACAAGCCGATGCCCAAGGTCGCCGAACTCACCGTCGAAGGCGTGTTCACCAAGGCCATGATGGGTGGCTATCGCGCCGGCAACCCCGCCGAACTGATCCGCAAGTAATTTTTTGATCGAGGAATAAAAAATGGCTGGTACTTTTGACAAACCGGAAGTCGTCCAGGAAGAACTGGACATCCTGCTGATCGGCGGCGGCATGGCCTGCTGCGGTACGGCTTACGAAATGATGCGCTGGGCCGAGGCCGTCAAGGCCGAGACCGGCAAGGAACTCAAGATCAAGCTGGTCGACAAGGCCGCCATGGACCGCTCCGGCGCCGTGGCGATGGGCCTGTCCGCGATCAACACCTACATCGGCGACAAGCAGGACCCCGCCGACTACGCCCGCATGGTCTCCAACGACCTGATGGGCATCACCCGCGACGACCTGGCCTACGATGTGGGTCGCAACGTCGATGACTCCGTGCATCTGTTCGAGGAGTGGGGCCTGCCCATCTGGAAAACCGACGCCTCCGGTGTCCGTCACGACGGCGCCGATGCCATCAAGGAAGGCCTCCCCACCCTGAAGGACGGTGGTCAGCCGGTGCGTTCGGGCAAGTGGCAGATCATGATCAACGGCGAATCCTACAAGTGGATCGTTGCCGAAGCCGCCAAGAAGGCGCTCGGCCTCGACCGCATCCAGGAGCGTGTTTTCGTCGTCCATCTTATCAACGACAAGAACGATCCCACCCGCGTTGCCGGCGCCGCCGGTTTCTCGGTGCGCGAGAACAAGATCTACATCTACAAGGCCAAGGCCATCATGCTGGCCGCCGGTGGTTGCGTGAATATCTTCCGTCCCCGCTCCGTCGGTGAGGGCACGGGTCGCGCCTGGTACCCGGTGTGGAACGCCGGTTCGACCTACGCCATGGCCGCCGAAGCCGGCGCCGAGATGACCATGATGGAAAACCGTTTCGTGCCCGCCCGCTTCAAGGACGGTTACGGCCCGGTCGGCGCCTGGTTCCTGCTGTTCAAAGCCAAGGCCGCCAACGCCTACGGCGAAGACTACATGACCAAGAACAAGGAAATGCTGAACGACTACCCGCCCTACGGGCAGGCCGCCGTTCCCGCTTCCTGCCTGCGCAACCACCTGATGCTCAAGGAGATGAAGGAAGGTCGCGGCCCGATCTGGATGGACACCGTCACCGCGCTGGCCAAGCTGCGCGAGACCCTGTCGCCGAAAGAGGTCAAGCACCTCGAAGCCGAGGCCTGGGAAGACTTCCTCGACATGTGTATCGGTCAGTGCGGCGTCTGGGTTGGCGAGAACATCGAGCCCGAGAAGAAGATGTCCGAGTTGATGCCGACCGAGCCCTACCTGCTGGGCAGTCACTCCGGCTGCTGCGGCATCTGGGTGTCCGGCCCGACCGACGTCGGTGCCCCCACTGATGAGACCGAAGCTGGCGTGCCCGCTCACCTGCCGAAGGGCTGGAACTGGGGTTATCGCTCCATGACCACCGTCAAGGGTCTGTTTACCGCCGGTGACGGCGTGGGCGCTTCCGGCCACAAGTTCTCCTCCGGTTCGCATGCCGAAGGCCGCCTGGCCGCCAAGGCCATGGTCAAGTACTGCCTCGACAATGCCGATCTCAAGCTTGAGTTCGACGAGACGACCGAACAGATCGCCGAAGCGATCTGGAAGCCGGTTCGCACCTTCCTCGAGTTCAAGGACTACACGACCGCCATCGACGTCAACCCCAACTACATCACGCCCAAGATGCTGCAGTTCCGCCTGCAGAAGATCATGGACGAGTATGTTGCCGGTTGCGCCACCTACTACAACACCAACGACAAGATGCTGGCTGTTGCGGAAGAGAAGCTCGAGATGCTGAAGGAAGACGCCCAGAAGATGCGTGCGAAGGATCTGCACGAACTGCTGCGCGCCTGGGAAAACTACCATCGCATCCTGACGGCCGAAGCCCACATGAAGCACATCCAGTTCCGCGAAGAGAGCCGTTACCCCGGCTTCTACTATCGCACCGAC
>JAUYFI010000095.1 GCA_030691075.1 Sulfurisoma sp.
CTCAAAATAAAAACCACGTTTTGTGAAACATTTTAGAAAAACGTTTACAGTTAATTATGTTTGGGTTTGCCCAAATCAAGAAAGTGTAATTGTTTTTACAGCTTAAAATATCCATGGAACAAAATAGCTTTTCCATACAGAACTTGTAACAATTTGTTTCACAAAAACCGATTAAAACGGATTCTTACATTCAATTAATCAAAATTCTATTGCAATTTTAAGTTAACGTATTTTTAAGTGCTTAATATTTTCTACAATTGTTTTATATTTTAAAATCCAAAATTCAAAAACATTTAGCAGATGTCAGGAAGGAAATTTGTTTTTGGTGTTACCAATCTCTTATTGGCTAACTCCCTAAAACCTCTAATTTTAGCCCAAAAGTTGGAGTTATGGTGGAGACAATGTAGGTGTGTAAATGTAAGACTATTTGAACAACTCTGACCTGAGACTTAAAGCAAAAATGAATCATCGCCAACTTTTATACTTTTCTGCAAAAATAAAAAATTCTCCATTGATTTTCGGCTTATAAAGGAGCCGTTGATGCTTGTATTTAAATTATAGCAGCTTGTAAGAGAACAAAAACATGTTGGAAATTTGTTTAATAACCCAAAAAAACATAAAAAAATTTCTTGAATTTTTGGAATAAGAAAATGAAAACAAAAATATTTTTGCTCTTTATTTTTTAATTTTTTTAATTTTTTTAAATTTACTTCTTTTTCAGACCATGACTAGCTGCTATTTTCTAAAATGTGTAACATTTTTTATTTCAGAGCAAGCATTTTATGTATGACTTCTTTTATAACAAACTTATAAAGAGGTGTGGAAGGGAGAATATTGAGCTACTTTTTTCTGATACAGACAGTTTCTGCTTTCATGTGGCCGATAATACAAAATTTGAAAATGAAATGGGTGATATGATGGACTATTCAAACTATCCTAGTAATCACCGGCTTTATGATGAATCAAGAAAATCGCAATTGGGTTTTTTCAAGGATGAGATTAGTGCTGATTCTTTTTGTACAGAATTTGTAGGATTACATAGCAAGTGTTATGCCCTTAACATAAAGAATAAAAAAACAAATGAAACTTATGAAAAAAAAGTTTGCAAAGGTCTAGGCAGAACTGCTATAACTAATCGTTTAAAGTTTTCTGAATATAAGAAATGCCTTTTTCAGAAGAAAGATATAAGACATTATTATACAGGAATTGTTTCGAAAAAGCATAATTTGTTTACAGTTGTAAGGTGCAAAAAAGCTCTTAATTGTTTTGATTCAAAGAGATTTATTTATAATTGCGGTCGTCACAGTTCACCGCTAGGCTCAATATTAATAAAAAAATATGGAAATAAGTGTTACAAATGTCGCTCAAGAAATTAGTTATATTTCAATTTTTGCAGAATATCCTAACAACACAACAGATTCGTAATTTTTATTTTTACACAGCATCAATAGAAGAACTATTATTGTTATTAAGAAAATAATTATAATTATAACAGAAACATGCGAAATAAAAATGTATATGTAGTATTCAGTTTTTTTCAAGGGTCGTGTAATGCCGTAGAATGTCTCATTTTTTCCCCATTCAAGCTTCATGAGGTACTCATCTTTTTTAGTGTAGTTGGGATTCTGTAAAAATTAATTTCACATTCCAAGTTTTTGCACATTAATATATATTTTGTTTTTGTTGGCATATAAATATAACAGGATTGTGTGGCGCATTGGTTGCGTTACCGCGTTGCATGCAGATGCCCCGGGTTCGACTCCCGGTGAGGGCTCTTATTAAACTGGTTACTTGTTAAATATTTGCAATAGTGCACACAATCCTATTTTTTGTTTTTCTTTCTATATTTTTCAATGATTAAGATAGTTAAACCCTGTTTTTACTTTGCCGCAACTCAATTTTCAACAATAAACAAAAAGTAGTGTTCCATATTAAGTTTTAATTTCACACATTAAGTATCAGACTAAACTCTGTATAAAAGTTTTGGAAATTTTCAATTCCAACTCTGTATTGCTACAGAATTTTTTTATAAAGATTTTTTTGAAAAACTCTGTATAATTTTTGCAATTAAGTACAAGTATAAAATCATGGAGTTTTAAGGATTTTCAACTCCAACTCTTTATTGCTAAAGAATTTTCTGATACAGAGTTTTTGAAAAACTCTGTATAATTTTTACAATATTTTAACAAAAAACTCTGTATTTATAAGGAGTCAAAACTCCGTGAATGACTCTGGTGGAGTCAAAAATTGAGTTTGTTATTTTTTACCATTATGCATATATATCTTAAGACTTTTTTGTCTCTGCCTTCTTAGGTTGCAGGAGTTG
>JAUYFI010000096.1 GCA_030691075.1 Sulfurisoma sp.
ACAAGGGCGAGGCGATTGTGTCCGCCGCCTCCTGCACCACCAACTGCCTGGCACCCGTCGCCAAGGTGCTGCACGACAATTGGGGCATCAAGCGTGGTCTGATGACCACCGTGCACGCCGCCACCGCCACCCAGAAAACCGTCGACGGCCCGTCCCAGAAAGACTGGCGCGGCGGCCGCGGTATCCTGGAGAACATCATTCCGTCCTCGACCGGCGCCGCCAAGGCCGTCGGCGTGGTGCTGCCGGAACTGAAAGGCAAGCTCACCGGCATGGCCTTCCGCGTCCCGACCTCCGACGTTTCCGTGATCGACCTCACCGTCGAACTCGTCAAGGAAGCCTCGTACAAAGACATCTGCGCCGCCATGAAGGCCGCTTCCGAAGGCGCGATGAAGGGCGTACTCGGCTACACCGAAGAGAAAGTGGTCTCCACCGACTTCGTCGGCCACACCGCGCCTTCGACCTTCGACGCCGAAGCCGGCATCGCGCTGGACAGCACCTTCGTCAAGGTCGTGGCCTGGTACGACAACGAGTACGGCTACACCTGCAACATGCTGCGTTTCGTCCAGCACGTCGCCAAGTAATCCGTAGTCGAGATTGACGATCCAAGCGTTGCGTCCGTCACACGGGCGCAACGCTTCAGTGGTTAACTTCGAGCTATTCAGGAGACAGCACATGTCCAAGTTCATTCGCATGACCGATCTCGACCTCAAGGGCAAGCGCGTGTTCATCCGCGCCGACCTCAACGTGCCGGTCAAGGACGGCAAGGTCACCTCCGACGCCCGCATCACCGCTTCGATGCCGACCATCGAGCACGCGCTGAAGGCCGGCGCCAGGGTGATGGTCACCTCCCACCTCGGTCGCCCCACCGAGGGCGAATTCTCCGAGGAGAACTCGCTCAAGCCCGTCGCCGACGTCATGTCGGCCCAGCTCGGCAAACCGGTGCGCGTCATCCGCGACTGGATTGACGGCGGCTTCACCGTCGCCGACGGCGAAGTGGTGCTGCTCGAAAACTGCCGCATCAACAAGGGCGAGAAAAAGAACGTCGAGGAAACCGCCAGGAAATACGCCGCGCTGTGCGACGTCTTCGTCATGGACGCCTTCGGCACCGCCCACCGCGCCGAGGCCTCGACCCACGGCGTCGCCAAATACGCCCCGGTCGCCTGCGCCGGCATCCTGCTGACCGGGGAACTCGAGGCGCTGACCAAGGCGCTGGCCACCCCGGCCCGGCCGATGGTCGCCATCGTCGGTGGCTCCAAGGTATCCACCAAGCTCACCGTGCTCGAGGCGCTGTCCGAGAAGGTCGACCAGATGGTGGTCGGTGGCGGCATCGCCAACACCTTCCTCAAGGCGACCGGCAAGAACGTCGGCAAGTCGCTGTGCGAGGATGACCTGGTGCCCACCGCCCAGGCACTGATGAAGAAGATGACGGCGCGCGGCGCCACCATCCCCATCGCCGTCGATGTGGTCTGCGGCAAGAAATTCGATGCCGCCGAGCCGGCCGTGCTGAAAGACGCCGGTTCTGTCGCCGACGACGACATGATTTTCGATATCGGCCCGAAGTCGGCGCAGGAACTCGCCGACATCATCATGAAGGCCGGCACCGTGGTGTGGAACGGCCCGGTCGGCGTGTTCGAATTCGACCAGTTCGGCGCGGGCACCAAGACCGTCGCCATGGCCATCGCCAACACCCAGGCTTTCACGCTCGCCGGCGGCGGCGACACCATCGCCGCCATCCAGAAGTACGACATCTACGACAAGGTGTCCTACATCTCCACCGCCGGCGGTGCCTTCCTCGAGTTCCTCGAGGGCAAAATTCTTCCCGCTGTCGAGATTCTCGAACAACGCGCCAAGGGGTAATGCTGGAATTCGGGCCGTCCCTTGCATCACGGGCAGCCCGAACCCAATAAAAATATGTCCATTCGAAAACGCACGACAAAGATTGTTGCGACGCTGGGGCCGGCATCAAGCAGTCCCGAAGTGCTGACCCGCCTCGTCGAGGCCGGCATCGACGTCGTCAGGCTGAATTTCTCCCACGGCACGGCCGCGGATCACAAGGGCCGCGTCGAGACGCTGCGCGGCCTGATCGAGCAGAGCGGCCGCACCGTCGGCATCATGGCCGACCTGCAGGGGCCCAAGATCCGCATCGGAAAATTCGCCGGCAGCAAGGTGCTGCTGAAGAACGGCCAGTCCTTCGTCCTCGACGCCGAGTGCGAGCTTGGCACGACCGACTGCGTCGGCCTCGACTACCCGGAACTGGTCAATGACGTCGTCAACGGCGACGTGCTGCTGCTCGACGACGGCCGCATCGTCATGGATGTCGATCATGTCGACGGCACGCAGATTCATTGCATCGTGCGCCAGGGCGGCGAGCTCTCCAACAACAAGGGCATCAACCGCCAGGGCGGCGGCCTCTCGGCGCCGGCGCTGACGCCCAAGGACATGGAGGACATCCGCACCGCGGCCAGCCTCGGCATCGACTACGTCGCCGTGTCCTTTCCCAAGTCGGGCGACGACATGCGCCTGGCCCGCGCGCTGCTGCAGGCGGCCGGCTCCCATGCCCTGCTCGTGGCCAAGATCGAGCGCGTCGAGGCCGTCGACAATCTCGAACACATCCTCGACGCCACCGACGGCGTCATGGTGGCACGCGGCGACCTTGCGGTGGAGGTCGGCGACGCGGCCGTGCCGGCCCTGCAGAAGAAGATCATCCGCATGGCGCGGGAACACAACAAGTTCGTCATCACCGCCACGCAGATGATGGAGTCGATGATCCACAGCCCGGTGCCCACGCGCGCCGAGGTGTCGGATGTCGCCAACGCCGTGCTCGACGGCACCGACGCAGTGATGCTGTCGGCCGAGACCGCCGCCGGCGAATACCCGGTCGAGACCGTCGCGGCCATGGCGCGCATCTGCCTCGAGGCGGAAAAGACCGCCGACACCGCGCTCGACACCCACTTTCTCAACCGCGTGTTCACCCGCATCGACCAGTCGATCGCCATGGCCGCGCTGTTCGCCGCCCACCACCTCAAGGTCAAGGCCATCGCCGCGCTGACCGAGTCCGGCTCCACGGCCTTGTGGATGTCTCGCCTCAACGCCGGCGTGCCGATCTATGCCCTGACGCAGGAGGTCGCGACGCGTTACAAGGTCAGCATCTTCAAGGGAGTATTCCCGGTGATGATGCCCCAGAGCGGACACGAGCGCGACGACGTGCTGCGCGCCGCGGAAGACGCCATGATTGCCTCGGGCGCCGTCGAGCCGGGCGACCTGATCGTCCTCACCATCGGCGAACCCATCGGCAAGCCCGGCGGCACCAACACCCTCAAGATCATCAAGGTCGGCGAGCACCGACCGGCTCACTAAACCACACTACCCAAGGAGAACTCAATGGCACTCGTATCCATGCGCCAACTGCTGGACCACGCCGCTGAACACGGCTATGGCCTGCCCGCTTTCAACGTGAACAACCTGGAGCAGATCCAGGCCATCATGGAAGCCGCCGAGGAGACCGACAGCCCGGTGATCATGCAGGGCTCGGCCGGCGCCCGCAAATATGCCGGCGAGGCCTACCTGCGCCACCTGATCGAAGCCGCCATCGAGACCCATCCCGACGTGCCGATCGTCATGCACCAGGATCACGGCGCCAGCCCGGCCATCTGTATCCAGTCGATGCGCTCCGGCTTCTCCAGCGTGATGATGGACGGCTCGCTGATGGAAGACGCCAAGACGCCGTCGTCCTTCAAGTACAACGTCGACACCACCCGTCATGTCGTCGATATCGCGCATGCCATCGGCGTGTCGGTCGAGGGCGAACTGGGCTGCCTCGGCTCGCTCGAATCGGGCCAAGGCGAGAAGGAAGACGGCCACGGCGCCGAAGGCGTCCTGTCGCACGACCAGTTGCTGACCGACCCCGACGAGGCCGCCGAGTTCGTCAAGGCGACCCAGGTCGACGCGCTGGCCATCGCCATCGGCACCAGCCACGGCGCCTACAAATTCACCCGCCCGCCCACCGGCGCGGTGCTGCGCATCGACCGCATCAAGGAAATCCACGCCCGCCTGCCCAATACCCACCTGGTGATGCATGGTTCCTCCAGCGTGCCGCAGGAATGGCTCAAGATCATCAACGAGAACGGCGGCGAAATGGGCGCCACCTACGGCGTGCCGGTCGAGGAAATCGTCGAGGGCATCAAGAACGGCGTGCGCAAGGTGAACATCGACACCGACCTGCGCATGGCCTCCACCGGCGCCATCCGCCAGTTCCTCAACAAGGATCGCAAAAACTTCGACCCGCGCAAATATCTGGCCGAAGCCCGCAAGGCCATGAAGGAAATCTGCAAGGCCCGCTACGAAGCCTTCGGCTGCGCCGGCCAGGCCAGCAAGATCAAGGCGATCAGCCTCGAGACCATGGCCAACCGCTACAAGAAGGGCGATCTGAACGCGGTCGTCAAGTAAGTTTGCAAAAGTCGGCGCTGGCGACACGGCGCACGATGGATTGCAGTAAAGTTCAGGGGCCGCCGGCGCGGATGCCGGCGGCCCTTTCATTTGGATTGTTGCCATGACCGCTCCCCTCTACGAATCCTCCATTGCCAGCCTGCCGCTGCTCAATCGCGGCAAGGTCCGCGATATCTATGGCATCGATGACGACAAAATGCTGATCGTCACCAGCGACCGCCTCTCGGCCTTCGACGTGATCCTGCCCGACCCGATCCCGGGCAAGGGCGCGGTGCTCACCGCCGTCGCCGACTTCTGGTTCGCCAGGCTCGCCCACGTCATTCCCAACCAGCTCACCGGCATAGCCCCCGAAACGGTCGTGGCGCCGAATGAGCGCGATCAGGTACGCGGCCGCGCCATCGTGGTCAAGAAGCTCAAGCCGCTGCCCATCGAGGCGGTGGTGCGCGGCTACCTGATCGGCTCGGGCTGGAAGGACTACCAGGCCACGGGCAAGGTTTGCGGCATCCCGCTGCCCGCCGGCCTGCAGGTGGCCCAGCAATTGCCCGAGCCGTTGTTTACCCCCTCGACCAAGGCCGAGCTCGGCAGCCATGACGAGAACATCGACTACGCCGCCGTCGAGAAGCTGGTCGGCCCCGTGCTGGCCGCGCAGGTGCGCGACGTCGCTCTGCACCTCTATCGGGAGGCGGCCGCCTACGCCCTGACACGCGGCATCATCATCGCCGACACCAAGTTCGAGTTCGGCCTCGACGCCGCCGGCACGCTGCACCTGATCGACGAGGTGCTCACACCCGACTCCTCGCGCTTCTGGCCGGCTGATACCTACCAGGTCGGCAGCAGCCCGGCGAGCTTCGACAAGCAGTTCGTGCGCGACTATCTCGAAACGCTGGCCTGGAACAAGCAGGCGCCGGGGCCGACGCTGCCGCCGGAGATTCTCGAAAAGACATCGGCCAAGTATCGCGAGGCGCTGACACGTCTGACCGGCGGCTGACCCGCCGACCCTCGCCCGGCGCCGCGGCGCCGTCCCGCCACAACCGACTTTCTTGCGCCGCCAGCGAGCGGCGCTTGCTTTTACGGCCTTCTGTCCCCATTTCGAACCCATGAACCCACTCCTCGACTTCAGCGGCCTGCCCCGCTTCGACGCCGTCACGCCCGACCACGTCGCCCCCGCCATCCGCGAACTGCTCGATGAAAATCGCGCACTGATCGGCGCCCTGATCCGCCCCGAAACACCCGCAACCTGGGACGGCTTCGTGCAGCCGCTGACCGACACCGGCGAGCGCCTGTCGCGTGCATGGGGCATCGTCAGCCACCTGCATTCGGTCAATGACGTGCCCGAGTGGCGCGAAGCCTACAACGCCATGCTGCCCGAGGTCAGCCGCTTCCATGCCGAACTCGGCCAGAACCTTGAACTGTTCTCCAGGTTCAAGGCGCTTGCCGCCAGCCCCGAATACGCGACCCTCAGTTCCGCCCGCCGCCGCATCATCGACAACGACCTGCGCGACTTCCGCCTCTCCGGCGCCGAGTTGCCGGAAGAGCACAAGCCGCGCTTCCAGGAAATCCAGGAGGAACTCGCCGCGCTGGCCGCCAAGTTCTCCGAGAACCTGCTCGACGCCACCAATGCCCACGCCGAGTGGGTGGAGAGCGAACAGGGCGTGGCCGGCCTGCCCGAGGACGTGATCGCCGCCGCGCGCGCCGCCGCCGAGAAAGACGGCAAGCCGGGCTGGAAATTCACCCTGCGCGCGCCGTCCTACATCCCGGTGATGCAATACGCCGACTCTCGCTCCCTGCGCGCGCGCATGTACCGCGCCTACGCCACGCGCGCTTCCGAGCAGGGCAAGGCCGAGTGGGACAACGGCCCGCTGATCGAGCGCCTCCTCGCGCTGCGTGCCGAGGAGGCGAAGCTGCTCGGCTACGCCAGCTACGCCGAGGTGTCGCTGGTACCGAAGATGGCCAGCACGCCGGCCGAGGTCGCCGCCTTCCTGCGCGAACTCGCCGCCAAGGCGCGGCCCCATGCCTCCCACGACATGGCCGAGCTGCGCGAGTTCGCGGCGAAGGAACTCGATCTCCCCGCGCTCGAAAGCTGGGATCTCGCCTGGGCTTCGGAAAAACTCAAGCAGGCCCGCCACGCCTTCTCCGACGACGAGGTGAAGCAGTATTTCCCCGAGCCGCGCGTGCTCGACGGGCTGTTCCATGTCGTCGAATCGCTGTTCGGCGTCACGCTCGAGCCGGACACGGCGCCGGTATGGCATCCCGACGTGCGCTTCTTCAGAATTCTTCGCGACGGCAAGCTCGTCGGCCAGTTCTACCTCGACCTCCATGCCCGCGAGACCAAGCGGGGCGGGGCGTGGATGGACGACGCGATCAGCCGGCGCCAGACCTCGTTCGGCGTGCAGACGCCGGTCGCCTATCTCAACTGCAATTTCCCCGGCCCGGTGGATGGCAAGGCAGCGACGTTCAGCCACGACGACGTCATCACCCTGTTCCACGAGGCCGGCCACGGCCTTCATCACCTGCTGACCCGCGTTGACGAGCTGTCGGTCTCCGGCATCCACGGCGTCGAGTGGGACGCGGTGGAACTGCCCAGCCAGTTCATGGAGAACTTCTGCTGGGACTGGGCCGTGCTGCGGAAGATGACCACCCACGTCGATTCAGGCAAGCCGCTGCCGCGCGAGCTTTACGACAAGATGATCGCGGCGAAGAATTTCCAGAGCGGAATGCAGACGCTGCGGCAGATCGAGTTCAGCCTGTTCGACCTGCTGCTGCACGACGAACCGCCCCCGGGCCAGAATTTCATGCAACTGCTGGACGCCGTGCGTCGCGAGGTGGCCGTGGTGTTTCCGCCGGAGTGGCAGCGCTTTCCCCAGAGCTTTTCGCATATCTTCGGCGGCGGCTACGCCGCTGGCTACTACAGCTACAAGTGGGCGGAAGTGCTGTCGGCCGATGCCTTCGAGGCCTTCGAGGAAGCCGAAAAGCAGGGCGGCGCGGTGCTCGACGCCGCAACCGGGTCGCGCTTCCTCGACGAGGTGCTCGCCGTCGGGGGCGCACGGCCGGCGCTGGAATCCTTCAAAGCCTTCCGCGGCAGAGAGCCGCGCGTGGACGCGCTGCTGCGCCACAACGGCATGACCTGAAAAGTCGGCTCTGGCGCTACGGCGCCAGCAAGGTTTGCAGCTCGCGTTCGAGCAATGCCGGATCGCCGGAATTGAGCTCGACCAGCCGGCGCAGGTGGGTGATGCTGTCGACATCGATGCTTTCGCCGCGCACGCCGACATTCGGCCCATCGAGGTGGGCGACCTGGCCCCACATGGCGATCACCACGCCTTCGGCGAGATGCAGCTTGAGGTGGCACGGGTCGCCGATCCGGCCCTGCCACCGACCCGGCGCCTCGAGCAGGGCTCCCTTCAGCGAAATATCGAGCAGCCGCGCCTCGACCGTGCCGTGATCGGTGGTGAGTCGCACGGTGGAATCGAATGCCGCGCGCCAGAACTGGCGGCGATTACTGGCGTCGTTCATGTTCGGGTTCCTTGCACGGCTGCACTCCCTCGAAATCGATTCCGCTGAATGTCTCGGCCAGATGACACTTGATATCTCCACAGCGATGTTCAGCGGCACACTCGCGCTGCGTCTGATCCAGCAGCACCATTTCTCCGCACTTCGGGCAATAGGTGAAGGGTGAATCGAACATGATGCACCTCCCCGCCGATTATATACGCTCGCCCCTCGGCTATCATTCGCTCCCATGAAGCTCGCCACATGGAATGTAAATTCGCTCAAGGTGCGACTGCCGCACGTCCTCGACTGGCTGGCGACGGCCCGGCCCGATGTGCTGTGCCTGCAGGAACTCAAGCTCGAGGACAAGGCCTTCCCGGTCGCCGAGATCGAGGCCGCCGGCTATCGCGCGGCGTTCAGCGGCCAGAAGACCTACAACGGCGTGGCCATCCTCGCCCGCCACGAACTCGCCGACGTCAGCCGCGACATCCCCGGCTTCGATGATCCGCAAAAGCGCGTCATCGCCGCCACCGTCGCCGGCGTGCGCGTGGTGTGCGGCTACTTCCCCAACGGCCAGGAGGTCGGATCGGACAAGTACGAGTACAAGCTCAAGTGGCTGGCGGCGCTCACCGCCTGGCTGCGCGACGAACTGGCCCGCCACCCGCAACTGGCCCTGCTCGGCGACTACAACATCGCCCCCGACGACCGCGACGTGCACGATCCGGTGGCCTGGCAGGGGCGGATTCTCTGCTCCGAAGCCGAGCGCGACGCCTTCCGCGCGCTAATCCACCTGGGCCTGGCCGATGCCTTCCGCCTGTTCGAGCAACCGGAGAAAAGCTTCTCGTGGTGGGACTATCGCATGATGGGCTTCCGCCGCAACCTCGGCCTGCGCATCGACCATATCCTGTTGTCAAAGCCGCTCGCCGCGCGCTGTTCCGGCTGCCTGATCGACAAGGCGCCGCGCAAGCTGGAGCGGCCATCGGACCACGCGCCGGTTCTGGTGGAACTTGGCGCATAATTCGCCGGTCCCAAAAATACCGACAATACCCTCAAGGAGAATCAGCATGAAATTGAACGTCGGCGGCATCGACCGCATCGCTCGCATCGTCATTGGCCTCGGTCTGGTCGGCTGGGCCGTCATGGGCGGCCCGATCTTGGCCTGGATCGGCCTCCTGCCGCTGGCCACGGGCACCTTCGGCTTCTGCCCGGCCTACCTGCCGTTCGGCATGAGTTCCTGCCCGATGAAGAAAAAAGAGGGCGAGTAATCCCGTTTGCCCGGTGACAACGGCGCGCCGCGGCGCGCCGTTCGTTGTTTACGCCAGCGCGTCGGCGAGGCGCACGTAGTCGGCTACCGACAGTTCTTCCGCCCGCGCCGTCGGCGTGATGCCCAGCGCGGAGAGCCGATCCTCGGTTATCAACTCGCGCAGCGTATTGCGCAGCATCTTGCGACGCTGCGAGAACGCCGCCATCACCACGCGAGCAAAGACTTCTTCGTTTTTCGCCGTGGCGCCAGTCCCACGGGGATTTCCCTCGGTCACGCCGAGTCTTTTCGGAATCAGCCGCACGATGGCCGAGTCGACCTTGGGCGCGGGACTGAAGGCACCCGGCGGCACCACGAACAGCCGCTCCATGTCGAAGCGGTATTGCAGCATCACCGACAGCCGGCCATAGTCCGTGCCGCCCGGCGCGGCCACCATGCGATCGACCACTTCCTTTTGCAGCATGAAGTGCATGTCGCGCACGCGGTCGGCAAACCCGGCAAGATGGAACAGCAGCGGCGTCGAGATGTTGTAGGGCAGATTGCCGACGATCCTTAGCCGCTCGCCCAGCGCCGCGAAATCGAAGGCCAGCGCATCGCCCTCGTGGATGACCAGGCGCTCGGGCGGGTAAGTCTGCTTGAGCCGCGCGATCAGGTCGCGGTCGATCTCGACGACATGCAGGCGCTCGACGCATTCCAGCAGCGGCGTGGTCAGCGCGCCCAGGCCTGGGCCGATCTCGACGACCAAATCGGCCGGCTTCGGCGCAATGGCCGCGACAATCTTGCGGATGATGCCGGGGGAAACGAGGAAATTCTGGCCGAAGCGCTTGCGCGCCGCATGCCCCTGATGGATATTCACGCCGCGCGGCGCCCGGCCATGTCGAACGCCGCCTCGACCGCGGCGAACAGACTGGTCGGGGACGCCCTCCCGCTGCCAGCCAGATCAAGCGCCGTGCCATGATCGACGGAGGTGCGGATGATCGGCAGGCCCAGCGTGACGTTGATGCCCTCGTCGAAGGCGGCGTACTTGAGCACGGCCAAGCCCTGGTCGTGGTACATCGCCAGCTGCGCGTGCGAGCCGTCCAGGACCTTCTTTGTGAACAGCGTGTCGGCCGGCAGCGGGCCGACCAGGTCCATGCCCTCGCCACGCAGTTTTTCCAGCACCGGCGCGATCACCTCGATCTCCTCGCGCCCCATGTGGCCACCCTCGCCGGCGTGCGGGTTGAGGCCGGCGACGAGGATGCGCGGCCGCGCGAAGCCGAACTTGCCGGAGAGGTCGGCATGGAGGATGCGGATCGTCGTTTCCAGTTCGGCCGGCGTGATGGCGGCTGCCACGTCTTTCAGCGGCAGGTGGGTCGTCGCCAGCGCCACGCGGAGATTCGCGCCGGCGAGCATCATCACCACGCGCCTTGTTCCGGTCTTCTCGGCGAGGTATTCGGTGTGGCCGGTGAAGGCGATGCCGGCGTCGTTGATGACGCCCTTGTGCACCGGCGCGGTGACCATCGCCGCGAACTCGCCGGACTGGCAGCCGGCCAGCGCCGCGTCGAGCAGGTCGAGCACGTAGCGCGCGTTGGCGGAGTCCAGCCGCCCGGCGGTACACGCCGCGCGCAGCGGCACATGGCGGATGTCGAGGCCGGCTGTCGTCAGGCCGAGCGCGGCGGCACGGGCCGCCAAGAGGTCGCGATCGCCGAGCACGACGATGCGCGCGGGGAATGCCTTGGCGGCAAGCGCCAGGCAGATGTCCGGGCCGATGCCCGCCGGCTCGCCGGCGGTCACCGCGATCACCGTCAAATCACTTGTCCTCGAGCCGGTACTCGACGTAGGCACGGTCGCGCATCTGGCGAATCCAGTCCTGGTAGGCCTCGTCGGCCTTGCGCTCGCGCAGCGCTCCGCGGGCAACCAGGCGGCGACGCTCGGGCGTGGCTTCCTCGGTGCGACGCTCCTGCACCTGGATCAGGTGGAAGCCGAACGGCGAGTGCACCGGCTGGCTGATCTCGTTGATCTTCAGTGCATCCATGGCCTTCTCGAAGTCGGGCACGGTGTCGCCCTGGTAAAGCCAGCCGAGGTCGCCCCCCTTGGCGGCGGACAGGTCGTTGGAATGCAGCCGCGCCAGCTCGGCAAAATCGCCGCCGTTGTCGAGACGCTCCTTCAGGCCGACCAGCTTGCGCCTCGCCTCGGACTCCGACACCAGCTCGTTCACCTTGATCAGGATGTGGCGGGAGCGGGTCTGGCGCAGCGCCGGCACGGCCAGCGTGCCGCCCTGGCGGCCGAGCAGCTTGACGATGTGAAAGCCGGCCGGGCTGCGCAGCAGGCTGCTCGCCTCGCCCGGCTTGAGATTCTTCGCCGCGTCGGCGTAGAGGCTGGGCAGGCGGTCGGCCGGGCGGGCGCCCATCGAGCCGCCGGTCAGCGCGTCGGGCGCGTCCGAAAATACGGCGGCTACCTTGGCGAAGTCCTCGCCGGCGCGAATCTGCTGCAGCGCCTGTTCGGCGCGGGCGCGGATCTTGGCCAGTTGCGGCGCCGTGGACTGCTCCGGCACGCGCACGATGACGTGGGCGAGGTGCACCATCTGGGCTTCGCTCCCCTGCGCTTCGGCGCTCGCCAGATAGTTGTCGACCTCGCCCTCGGAAATGACGATGCGATTATCGACCTCGCGGTCGCGCAGCCGGGCGATGGTCATCTCCTCGCGGATATCCTCGCGGAACTTGGCCCAGACGATGCCGTCGCGCTCGAGCGCCGCCTTGAAATTCGCCGGCGACAGGCGGTTGCCCTCGGCGACGCGGCGCAGCGCCGCGTCGACCTCGCCGTCGGCGATGCGCATGCCGGTCTCCCTGGCGAACTGGACCTGCACACGGTCGATGATCATGCGCTCGAGCAACTGCAGCTCCAGCACGTCGCGCGGCGGCAGCGGGGTGCCCTGGCCACGCAGCTGCCGCTCGACCGCCACCAGCCGCGAACGCAGTTCGTGCAGGGTAAGTGCCTCGTCATTGACCACGGCGACGACGCGATCGACTTCGATGGGTCGGGACGCTGCCCCCGGTGCCTTCTGTGCCTGCGCGACGCCGGCCACCAAAGTAAATGCCACGATCAATGCCTGAAAAAATCGTTTCACTGCATGCTCCGTTCAGTTCGCGGCGAATACCGGGTCGGCCGTCGGTTGGTTGATACGACCATAGCCCGGAATATTGCGCTTGAGAAGTTCCAGCGGATTCGACCCGATGCGCGAGAAACCGTTCAACTCGATCTGGACATAAAAGGCGGTGTTGGAATTGTTGTCGGTTGTGGCGATGCGTTGTGCCACGGCCCGCGCCACCCAGCAACCACCATCATATTCGACTCCGCCAACGGATTCGATGACGCGGCCGTCGCGGGTCGAGTAGTTGTAGCGGCCGACACCATGCCAGCCGCCCCGGATCGGCCACTGCGCCGAAACGTCGAACTGGCCGATCTGGTCGACCGTGTAGCGATAGCCGGTGTTGATCACCTTGCCCGGTTCGGGCTGGAAGCGGCCGTTGATGTTGAAGCGCTCGGTTCGGTTGTCGCGCGGGTTGTACTGCCAGCCGGTGTCCAGGAACATCCGATGGGCGATCTGCCCGGACAGCGAGGCCAGCAGGTCGGCGGTGCGACCGCTGCGCGGCTGCTCGCCCGGCAACGTCACCGTCTGGTCGCGGAAGTAGTAGCGCTGACCGACGCCGCCGCGCAGAAACTCCGTGCCGGTGCCCGGATCGATCAAGCGCGAAGTTACCATCGCCGTCAGCTGGTCGGCGTCGCCGACGCGGTCGTTGCCGGCATAGCGGTTCTCGGTGAACAACTGCGTGACATTGAAGTCGGCCAGTGCCGTATCGAACACCGGTACCTTCGTCTGGTCGCGGTGCGGAATCCTGACGTAGTAGAGCCGCGGTTCGAGCGTCTGCGCGATATCCTTGCCCAGCCAATCGATGTTGCGCTCAAGGGCGACGCCCGCATCGATGCTGGCAATGGGCAGGGCGCGATCAAGGTATTTCGGCGTGCCGATCGCCTGATGGTCGAGCGAATAGCGCGTCGCATGCACGCCGATCTTCGGCGTGACGTAGAAAGCCGCCGCCTGCAGCGGCAGCCCGATTTGCGGATAGGCCATCCAGCGCTGGCCGGTGACGCTGGTCGGATGGCTGAAATCGACATACTCCGCGGTGGCCGACAATCCCATGCCCAAGGGAAGATCGGGACGGTTCATCGAGAAACTGACCTGGGGCAGGCGCTTGTACAGTTCGGGCAGGCCGATCTGCCCCGGCGTCTGCGGCGCCTGATAGCGCAGGGCATTGACGCTGGCATTCCACCAGCCGCCGCCGTAGTTGAGGATGCCCTGACGCAGCAGGTAGGTCTGTGCCGTGATGGCGAGACGGGTAGACAGGTCGCCGAAGTAACGGCTGTCGGAGACCCCGTTCGCGTTGAGAGAACCGGAAAATCCATGGCCGAAGTTCTGGTTGTGCAGTACCGAATAGGCCCAGCGCGTGTCGCCGTAAATCTTGTCCTCGGGCATGTACTGGCTGTTCCACTGGCCATTGTAAGTCTGGCCGAGATAGCGGAATTCGGTATTGAGTTGCGTGCCACGCTTCTGGATCAGGCGCGGCGCGATGGTCGCGTCCATGTTGGGCGCGATGTTCCAGTACCAGGGCTGGGTGTAGTCGAGGCCGCCCTGGCTGGTGGAGCCGAAGGTCGGCGATAGCAGGCCGGTCTTGCGCTGGTTGTTGAGCGAGAACGACAGCCACGGCGAATAAAGGATGGGCACGCCACCGAATCTGACGACTGCATTCTTCGCCTGTCCCACCTCGCGGTTGTAGTCGAGCGCCAGTTCGTCCACCTCGGCGAACCAGTCGCGGCTCTGCGGGCTGCAGGTGCTGTAGGTGGCCTTCTCCATGCGGTAAAGTCCTTCGCCCTCGAAGTTGATGCGCGCGGCCTCGCCGGAACCGGGCACCGGTGCTTTCCCCGGCGCCGCCTGGCCGATCATCAGGCGTGACAGCGAATACTGCGGCTGCTCGAAATAGCCGACGTTGTCTTCCAGCCTGAGCCGCATTTTCGGCCCGCGCACCACATCCTGGTCGCGCCTCAGGATGACATGGCCGGTGGCCTCGACCTCGTCCTCGTTCGGCCGGTAGACCAGGTGATCGGCATCGACCGAACGTCCTGCCGTGCGCATCTCGACGGCGCCCTCGGCGATGGTCTCGACGTCCTGGGTGCCGTGCATGCGGTCGGCCGAGATGAAGCTGGGATAGTTCTCGCGGGCGTCGCGGCTGCGCGGCAGCATGCGGCCGCTGCCCCGCAACACGGGTTCCGGCAGGGGGGCGAGCAGCGCCGCATCCACGACCAAGGGCTCCATGGCCGCCGCTGGCGGCCGCGCTTCGTCGGCGGCGAAAAGCGGACTGGCCAGCGCGCAGCCGGCCAGCCAGATCAGGTTCGCACGCAGGAAATGCTGCATCGGAGAAGGGCGGCGGTAAGAGGTAACGGCACACTCGCCAGGCGAGGTGCCGGGAGCCAATGGTGCCAATGATAGAATTTGCGATTCTACCATCCGCCCTACCCCGCCCCGTGCAAGAAGACCCGCGACAGGACGCCATCGCCGCCTGGCTGGAAGACCTGTGGCCCGACCGGCCATTTTCCCTCGCTCCGGCCTCCGCCGACGCCAGTTTCCGCCGCTACCTGCGAGTCGGCTGGCGGGACGGCGCAACGCAGATCGTCATGGACGCACCGCCGACGCACGAGGATGTGCGGCCCTGGCTGCACGTGCAGCGCCTGCTCCATGCCGCCGGCGCCCATGTCCCCGAGGTGCTGGCCACAGACCTGGCGCGGGGCTTCCTGCTGCTGTCGGACCTCGGCTCGACCACCTTCCTCGCCGTGCTCGATGACGGCAATGCCGACAGCCTCTACCGCGACGCCGTCGATACCCTGATTCGCATCCAGCTCGGCAGCCGCGCCGGCGAACTGCCGGACTACGACCGCACCCTGCTCAAGCGCGAGCTCGACCTCTTTCCCGACTGGTACATCGGCAAGCATGTGCCCATCGCCTTCGGCGACGAGCAGCGCAATGCCCTGGAGAAAGTCTTCGAGCACATCCTCGCGGTCAATTTGGGCGAGCCTCGCGTCTATGTCCATCGCGACTACCACTCGCGCAACCTGATGCACACGACACCCGATCCCGGCGTCATCGACTTCCAGGATGCCGTCCTTGGCCCGATCAGCTACGACCTCGCCTCGCTGCTCAAGGACGCCTACGTTGAATGGGAGGAGGAGCGCCTGCTCGACTGGCTGGCGCGCTACTGGGAGAAGGCGAAGCAGGCCGGCCTGCCGGTGCGCCCCGACTTCGGCGATTTCTTCCGCGACTACGAGTGGATGGGCGTGCAACGGCATGTGAAAGTGCTGGGCATCTTCGCCCGGCTGTTCCATCGCGACGGCAAGGACGGCTACCTGCGCGACATGCCGCTGGTCGCAAAATACCTGCGCCGCGCCTGCGGGCGCTACCGCGAACTGACGCCCCTGCTGCGGTTGCTCGACCAACTCGAAAACCGGCAAGTTCAAGTGGGATACACATTTTGAAAGCCATGATTTTGGCCGCCGGCCGCGGCGAAAGAATGCGCCCGCTGACTGATCGCACACCCAAGCCGCTGCTGCCCGTCGGCGGCCACCCCCTGATCGTCTGGCATCTCGAACGCCTGGCGCGCGCCGGTATCCGCGAGATCGTCATCAACCACGCCCATCTCGGTGATCAGATCGAAGCCCTGCTCGGCGACGGCGACGCCTGGGGCGTGAGCATCCGCTACTCCGAAGAACCGGCCGGCGCGCTCGAAACCGCCGGCGGCATTGCCAACGCCCTGCCGCTGCTGGGCGACGATCCCTTCCTCGTCATCAACGGCGACATCTTCTGCGACTGGGATTTTGCGCGCGCCCCGACTGCCCTCGCGGCGGGCGATCTCGCTCACCTCGTCCTCGTGCCGAATCCGCCCCAACATGCCAAGGGCGACTTCCGCTTCGACAACGGCAGAGTCGACGCAAACGGAATCCCGACCCACACCTTCGCCGGCATCGGCATCTACCGCCCCGAACTCTTCGCTGGCCTCATCCGCGGCCAGCCGGCCGCGCTCGCGCCGCTGCTGCGCGAGGCCATGGCCAGCGGCCGCGTCTCGGGCGAACTTCACCCCGGCCGCTGGGTCGACGTCGGCACCCCGGAGCGCCTCGCGGCGCTGGACCGCGAAATCAGCTCGCTCTGATGGCCCCCCACGCTCGCAAACCCGGCTCGCTGCCCCCCACCCCCAGAGGGGGCAAGCTGCTTATGCCTCCTTGGGGCGGCCCGGCGGAGGCATAATCAAACCCATGGACACCTCGCCGTTCCGGAGCCGCCGACTTTCCCTGCTTGCGCGCATGGGCGAAGGCGTGGCCATCATCCCCACCGCGCCCGAGCGCGTGCGCAATCGCGACACGACCTTTCCCTACCGCGCCGACAGCTATTTCCATTACCTCACCGGTTTCCCCGAACCGGAGGCGGTGCTGGTGCTGATAGCAGGCGGCACCCCGCGGAGCATCCTCTTCTGTCGCGACAAGGATGTGGAAAAAGAAATCTGGGACGGCTTTCGTCATGGTCCCGAGGCCGCGCCCGCCGCCTTCGGTTTCGACGCCGCCCATTCGATCAGGGAACTCGACGCCAAGCTTCCCGAATTGCTCGCCAACCAGCCCGCGCTCTGGTTCTCGCTCGGCCACGACGCCGCCTGGGACGCGCGCATCGCCGCCGCGCTCAACGCCGTGCGCGCGCAGACGCGCAGCGGCAAGCGCGCCCCCGCCGCCATCCGCGACGTGCGCGCCGCGCTCGACGAGATGCGCCTGGTCAAGGACGCACACGAGATCGCGCTGATGCGCGAGGCCGCGGCCATCGCTTGCGATGCCCACCGCCGCGCCATGCGTTTTGTCGCAGCGGGCAGGTTCGAATACGAAATCGAGGCCGAATTCCTCCACGAGTTCCGTCGCCGCGGCAGCCAGTTCCCCGCCTACTCGCCCATCGTCGCCGGCGGCGCCAACGCCTGCGTGCTGCACTACGTCGACAACAATCGCGAACTCAGGGATGGCGAGCTGCTGCTGATCGACGCCGGCTGCGAGGTCGACGGTTACGCCAGCGACATCACCCGCACCTTTCCGGTCAATGGCCGCTTCTCCGGCCCGCAGGCCGATGTCTACAGTCTCGTGCTCGAAGCGCAGCACGCCGCCATCGCCGCCATCAAGCCCGGCGCCACGTTCCACGATCCGCACGCCGCCGCGGTCCGCGTACTGGCCCGGGGCATGATCGACATGAAACTGCTCGAAGGCAGCGTGGACGGCGTGATCGAATCCGAAAGCTACAAGCGCTTCTACATGCACCGCACCGGCCACTGGCTGGGGCTGGACGTGCATGACGCCGGCGAGTACAAGGACGGCGAGGAATGGCGCGTGCTCGTCCCCGGCATGACGCTGACCGTCGAGCCCGGCTGCTACATCCGCCCGGCCGACGACGTGCCGCAAGCCTTCTGGAACATCGGCGTGCGCATCGAGGACGACGCGCTGGTGACGGCGGAAGGCTGCGATATCATTACCGAGGACGCACCGAAGAAGATCGCCGACATCGAGGCGTTGATGCGCGACGCCAAGCATGCCTGATGCGAGCGAAGCGAGCCTGACCAGTCGCCCCCTTCCCCGGGAAGGGGGACGGGGGGATGGGGGCAATGGAAGTCGCTCCGACCATGGCAACCGCAAGGTTGCCATGGTCGGAGGGGGCCCCGCCGGTATGGCGCTGGCCCTGGCCTTGCACAAGCACGGCATCGTCGCCGAAATCTTCGACGCCCGCGAACGCGGCGCCGCCAAAAACGACAAACGCATCCTCGCCCTTTCCGCAGGCAGCCGGCAGATCCTCGAACGCATCGGCGCCTGGCACGGCATCCCCGCCACCGCCATCGACACCATCCACGTCTCGCAGCAGGGGCGGCTAGGCCGCACGCGTCTCGCCGCCGGCGATGAAGGCGTACCGGCGCTGGGCTACGTGCTCGCCGCCAGCGAGCTTGCCGCGGTTCTGGACATCGCGGTCGCGGCGGCAGGCATCGTGTACCGTGAAAAGGAAAAAGTCGGCGCTGGCGGGACGGCAAGTTACGCCCTCACTGCCTGGGCCGAAGGCGCAGTGGCCGACGCCGACGCCATCGTTCGCGACTACGGTCAGTACGCCGTGCTGTGCACCGCCACCACGCGCGAACCGCACCGCCACGTCGCCTGGGAGCGCTTCACGCCCGACGGCCCGCTGGCGCTGCTACCGTTCGGCAATGAATACGCCGTCGTCTTCACCTGCGCGGCCGAGCAGTCGTCGCAACTCGCCGCGCTCGACGACACTGCCTTTCTCGCCCGCCTCCAGACACAGTTCGGTAAGCGTCTCGCCTTCACCGCCGTCGGCCCACGCGTCGGCTACGCCCTCGGCCTGCGCTACCGCGAACACGTCGTCGCTGAACGCCAGGTGTGGATCGGCAACGCCGCCCAGACGCTGCACCCGGTCGCCGGCCAGGGCTTCAACCTCGCGCTACGCGACATCTGGGAACTGGCGCGTACCCTCGCCGATGCGCCCGACCCCGGCGACGCCGTGCTGCTGGCGCGCTACGCCGCCAGCCGCCGCCTCGATCGCCGTGCCGTCATCGGCTTCACCGACGGTCTCGTGCGCGCCTTTTCCAACGATTTCCCGCCGCTCGCCCACGCCCGCGGCGCCGGCCTGCTGGCCCTCGACCTGCTGCCGCCGGCGCGCTCCTTCGTCGCCCGTCGCATGATGTTCGGTGCCCGCGCCTGGTAGGAACGTTCAACCTATCGAAAATAGTAATGACATCTGCCGCGCAAGATGGAGATACACCGAAAAAAGATCATGCCATCGAGGATGCTGCGCACCATTGTCGACAAGAGCAGTGCCAGTCGCTTGGTGAAATTCTGTTGGTCGACGCTCTCACTCGAACCCGGCGAATCTACGCCGAGGCCGGGGTATCGGACTGTTCGCGGATGCCATCGACGCCGCCGCCGGGTACTACCGGCGTTTTGGATTTGTCCCGGCACCAGGCAATCATCTGTTACTGTTCTTGCCTGCAGGGTAGCGGCGCTTCAGGATAAGCGTGGCACTCCGGCGAGCCGTGCAAAGCGAGCCCCGGATGGGTCTGGGGAGAGGCCGGCTCGGTTGCCGCCGCCTCAGCCGCCGGCAACCTCTCGCTCGATACCCTCGAGGCCGATGTGGCGAACGTCGCGGCCCTTGACCATGTAGACCACGTACTCCGAGATGTTCTTGGCATGGTCGCCGATGCGCTCGACGGCCTTGGCGATGAACAGCACCTCGAGCGAGGACGAGATCATGCGCGGGTCTTCCATCATGAAGGTGATGAGCTGGCGCATGATGGACTTGAACTCGGCATCGACTTCCTTGTCCTGGCGCACCACCTGCGCCGCGGCCGTGAGATCGGTGCGGGCGAAGGCGTCGAGCGCCTTGCGCAGCATCTCCACCGCGACATTGGCGACATGGCGCAGCTCGACGCGGGGCACGAAGGGCGTGTCGCCCGAATGCAGCGCGCGGGCGCGCTTGGCGATCTTCTTCGCCTCGTCGCCGACGCGCTCGAGGTCGGTGATGGTCTTGATCACGGCCATGATCATGCGCAGGTCGGAGGCGGCCGGCTGGCGCCGTGCGATCAGGTGGGCGCAGGCTTCGTCGAGCTCGACCTCCTGGCGATTGACGTCGTGGTCGGTGGCAACCACCTGGTCGGCCAGCATCAGGTCGCCGTTCTCGAGAGCGCCGAAGGCGCGGACGATCTGCTGCTCGACCAGGCCACCCATCTGCAGTACGCGCGAGCGGATGTTTTCGAGGTCGGCGTCGAACTGCTTGGCGATATGTTCGTTCATTGGTGGCTCTCCGTCACGGCATCGGGCAGGCGGGGCAGTCTATTGCACCGACATGACAGGAATATTTCACCTGGCGACTTGCCTGACGCCGTCGGGCGTGGCCAGCAGCAGCAGGTCGGCGCCGCGGCAGGCGAAGAGCCCGTTGGTGACGACGCCGACGATCTGATTGAGGGCTGTCTCGAAACCCGCCGGATCGGCGATGGCGAGACCATGCACGTCGAGAATGATGTTGCCGTTGTCGGTGGTGAAGCCGGCGCGCGGTTTCGGCTGGCCGCCCAGCTTTTCGATTTCGCGCGCGACGTAGGCCTGCGCCATCGGGATCACCTCGACCGGCAGCGGGAACTTGCCCAGCGTGGCCACGAGCTTGCTCTGGTCGCAGACGCAGATGAACTTGCCGGCCACGGCGGCGACGATCTTCTCGCGCGTCAGCGCGCCGCCGCCGCCCTTGACCATTTCCAGATTTTCGGTGATCTCGTCGGCGCCGTCGACATAGACGGGCATGGCGGTCACGTCATTGAGGTCGACGACCTCGATGCCGTGGCCCTCGAGACGCTTCCGGGTCGCCTCGGAGCTGGCCACCGTCGCGCACACACGATCCTTGATCGCCGCGAGTTCGTCGATGAAAAAGTTGGCGGTGGAGCCGGTGCCGACGCCGATGATGCTGCCCGCCGGCACATTGGCGGCGATGTAGTCGCGCGCGGCGCGCGCCACGGCCTGCTTGAGTTCGTCCTGGGTCATTGCTCTGTTCCTATGGTTTTCTTGGGGTTTTTTGCTCGGTCGATGGCGGCGAAACGCACACGGTCGAAATCATCCCCGCGCTCGACAAGTTGCGTCAGCTTGACCTGCAGGGTCGTTTCGCCGATGCGGACCCGGATGGCCAGGTCGGCGGCGAAGGCGCCGTGCGGCAGGATCAGATCAAAGCCGTCGTTGGACACGAGGATAGCATCAAGATAGCCATCCCCCTCCCCCTCGAGCTTCGCCCACGCCGCGGTTTCGGCGTCCACCATCGGCTTGACCCTGGCCGCCACCGATGGCCAGTCCAGGGTTTCGATGCCAAGCGTGGCCTGCCCGGCGGCGTTGCGGCCGATGCGGCGGATGAGACCCAGGCGCCAGTCGATGCCATCGGAGTAGCGCAGACAGACCAGGCCGCCGATGCGATGCTTGGCCCGGACTGCCGGGGCGATGGCGCCGAGTCCGGTGTCGCTGATATCCGCCTGCACCCAGTGCTCCATCATCTGACGATCGCCGGAGAGTTCGAACTTTTCCAGAACTTCCAGCGGATTGACCACCAGCGGCTGTGCGGCCACGGCGGGCTCGGAGCTTTCCTCCCTGACCGAGCCCCCGAAGTGGCGCTCCTGGAACAGGGCGTTGATGTCGTCGCCGCTGTACTCGAGCGTGCGGCCGGAGCGGGCGAAAGCGGTGAAGGCGATCATGCGCCGCGCCAGACCGAAGCCGAGCACGACGTTCAGTTCCTCGTGGGTGCTTTGGCGGGCCTTGCCGCGCTGGGGCGGGGGCTCCGCCCAATGCTGCATCAATACCGTGACCAGTTGCCGGACCTGTTCGATGCTGGCGCCGGTTGTCCGCAGCGCATCGGGCAGTTCGCGCGACTTGCGCAGGTCGGCTGCGAGTTTCGTTATGATCGGCCGCAGGCGCGCGCGCGCGAGGTAGCGGAAGCTGCCTTGCCCCGGCGCCGAGTCGCGCATCAGTGGTGCCGGGCCGCAATCGCCGCCGAGGTCGATCTGGTGGGTCGATGCCATCCCCGCGCTACCGGCCAGTTCGAGCGTGTCAGCGCTGTCCAGCAGCAGACGCTCGATGACCTCGACCTGTTGCGGGACGAGATTGGAGAGCGGGGCCAACTCGAAATAGGCGGCGACGAGATAAAGCCGCAGCGCGGTGAATTTCTTTTCGGCGCCATCAAATGGCGGCGCGGCCTCGTTGGCGACACCCATCCGTCCCGAAGCCGACAGCAGGCCATGTATCTCCTGCCACCAGGCCGCGTCGGCGGAACGGTAGCGGAAGCGCAGCAACTTCTTGCGCGCCGCCGCCGCGCCGATGCCGCGCAGCGCGGCCAGCAACAGGTCGCGCTTGTCGATTGCCGCCTGGGGCGTGCGCAGTTGCATGTCGAGGCAATGGCGGTAGTCTTGCGCTACATGCCGCAGATTCTTGTCCAGCGCGGACCACACCACTTCGGACATGTGCTCGCGGTGCGCTGGCGACAGATAGCGCTCGAGCAGCGCGACGCGTGCCGCCTCCGCCGCGTCATCCAGGCGCAGGATGGCGCGCAGCAGCGCCCCGGTTCCGATCTCGTCCTGAAAGCGGGCGCTATCGGCAAGCCAGTGATCGAGTTCCAGCAAGGCTCGCGACGGCTCGGACGGAATTTCGGCCAACAGGCTGGCGACATTTTCATCCGAGCCCAACGGGTGAGTGGACTTGGCTCCGGCCTTCAGCGAAAAAAGCTTACCGAACATCGGTCAAGAATAGCACTCCCCCCGCCTTTCGTTAATTCCCGAGCCGTGGTGAGTCAGCGCTTGCGCGGCGGCGGCAGGTCGGTGCAACTGCCGTGCGCGGCCTCGGCGGCCAGGCCGATCGTCTCGCCCAGCGTCGGGTGCGGGTGGATGGTCTTGCCGATGTCGATGGCGTCGGCGCCCATCTCGATGGCCAGCGCGACTTCGCCGATCATGTCGCCGGCGTTGGGGCCGACGATGGCGCCGCCGACAATGCGGTGCGTCTCGGCGTCGAACAGCAGCTTGGTGAAGCCGTAGTCGGCGCCGTTGGCGATGGCGCGGCCCGAGGCGGCCCAGGGGAACAGGCCCTTCTCGATCGCTCGTCCCCGTGCCTTGCACTGCTCTTCGGTGAGGCCGACCCAGGCGATCTCGGGATCGGTGTAGGCGACCGAGGGGATCGCGCCGGCGTCGAAATGGCTACGCTTCCCGGCGGCGACTTCCGCCGCGACGTGCGCCTCATGCACCGCCTTGTGGGCGAGCATGGGCTGGCCGACGATGTCGCCGATGGCGAAGATGTGCGGCACGTTGGTGCGCAGTTGCGGGCTGACCTCGATGAAGCCGCGCTCGGTCACGGCGACGCCGGCGGCCTCGGCATTGATCTTTTTGCCGTTCGGCGAACGGCCGGTGGCGACCAGTACCATGTCGTAGCGCTGTGAATCGGCGGGTGCGTTCTCACCCTCGAACTTGACCCAGACGCCGTCGTCCCTGGCCTCGACCGCCACGGTCTTGGTCTTGAGCATGACACGCTCGAAGCGTTTGGCGTTCTGCTTCTCCCAGACCTTGACCAGGTCGCGATCGGCGCCGGGCATCAGGCCGTCGAGCATCTCGACCACCGAGATGCGCGCGCCCAGCGCCGAATAGACCGTCGCCATTTCGAGGCCGATGATGCCGCCGCCGATGACCAGCATCTGCTTGGGCACGAAGCGCAACTCGAGCGCGCCGGTGGAATCGACGATGCGCGGGTCCTCGGGAATGAAGGGCAGCTTGACCGCGCTGGAACCGGCGGCGATCACGGCTTGCGCGAACTTCACCACCTTGCGGCCTTCGGCGGTTTCGATGCCGATGTGATGTGGGTCGAGGAAGCCGCCGATGCCGCGCACGACCTGCACCTTGCGCGCCTTGGCCATGCCGGCCAGACCCGTGGTGAGCTTGCCGACGACCTTGGCCTTGTGCGCGCGCAGCGTGTCGAGATCGACCGCGGGGGCGGCGAAGGCGACGCCGAGATCGGCGAAGTGGGCCACCTCTTCCATCACGGCCGCGACGTGCAGCAGCGCCTTGGACGGAATGCAGCCGACGTTGAGGCAGACGCCGCCGAGGGTGGCGTATTTTTCGACCAGCACGACCTTCATGCCGAGGTCGGCCGCGCGGAAGGCGGCCGAGTAGCCGCCGGGGCCGGCGCCGAGCACCATCAGGTCGCACTCGATGTCGGCGCCGCCGGAATGGGTGGCCGCAGTGGAGGCGGCAGCCGCGGAAATCGGCGTGACCGGGGGGAATCCCCGTGGGGCTGGCGGGACGGCGGCGGCCGGCTGAGGTGCGGGGGCAGCCTGTGCCGACGCGGCGGCGTCGAGCACCAGCACCAGCACGCCTTCGGCAACCCTGTCGCCGACCTTGATCTTCACTTCCCTGACCGTGCCGGCGGCGGGAGAGGGCACGTCCATGGTGGCCTTGTCGGACTCGAGGGTGATCAGCGTGTCCTCGGCCTTGATGACATCGCCCGGCTTGACGTGCACCTCGATGACCGGCACGTCCTTGAAGTCGCCGATGTCGGGAACCTTCACTTCCATCATGATTTTTCTCCAGCGAGCATGACCGTGTGCGAGACCAGCGGCTGCCGCTTCACAATAATGTCCGGCGCATGTCGGCCAGCAACTGGCCGAGGAAGGCGGTGAAGCGCGCCGCCAGCGCGCCGTCGATCACGCGGTGGTCGTAGGACAGCGACAGCGGCAGCATCAGCCTCGGTTCGAATTCGCGGCCGTTCCACTTCGGCTTGATCTCGGATTTCGACACGCCGAGGATGGCGACCTCGGGCGCGTTGATGATGGGCGTGAAGGCCGTGCCGCCAATGCCGCCGAGGCTGGAGATGGAAATGCAGCCGCCCTGCATCTCCGCCGGGCCGAGCTTGCCGTCGCGGGCCCTCGAAGCCATGGCCGAGCTTTCGCTGGCGATCTCGAGCACGCCCTTGCCGTCGGCGTTCTTGAGCACCGGCACCACCAGGCCGTTGGGCGTGTCGGCGGCGAAACCGATGTTGAAGTACTGCTTCATCACCAGGTTGTCGCCGTCGAGAGAGGCGTTGAAGGCCGGATATTTCTTCAGCGCGACGACCATGGCCTTGATGAGGAAGGCGAGCATGGTGAGCTTGACGCCACTCTTCTCGTTCTCCTTGTTGAGCTGGACGCGCAGCGCTTCGAGCTCGGTGATGTCGGCCTCGTCGAACTGGGTGACGTGGGGGATCATCGCCCAGTTGCGGGCGAGGTTGGCGCCCGATATCTTCTGGATGCGCGACAGCGGCTTGGTTTCGATGGGGCCGAACTTGGCGAAGTCGACCCGCGGCCAGGGCAGCAGATTCAATCCGCCGGAAAAAGTCGGCGCTGGCGACGCCCCGAAGGAAGTCCCCTTGGGGGACACGGCGGTGGAGCCGGCCATGACGCCTTTGACGAAGCCTTGCACGTCGGCCTGAGTAATGCGGCCCTTGGGGCCACTGCCCTTGACCTTGCGAACATCGACGCCGAGCTCGCGCGCGTAACGGCGCACCGAGGGGCTGGCGTGGGCCTGGTGGCCGCCCATGACTTCGGCGGCGATGTCGCCGGGCGTGGGCATGCTGATGGCTGACGGCGCGCTGGTGGGTTCGGCCTCGGTCGGACGCAGTTCGCAGACTTCGCCTTCGGCGGCCGGTGCCGTGTTCGAGACAGGCGCAGCGGGAGCGACCGAGGCAGTGAGTGGCGGCGCGACCGCCGAGGGCGCCGCCGTGTCCCCCAAGGGGACTTCCTTCGGGGCGTCGCCAGCGCCGACTTTTTCGCTGCCAGCCTCGAGCAGCAGCACCAGCGTGCCTTCGGCCACTTTGTCGCCAACCTTGACTTTCACTTCCCTGACCGTGCCGGCGACGGGCGAGGGCACGTCCATGGTGGCCTTGTCGGACTCCAGCGTGATCAACGTGTCCTCGGCCTTGATGACATCGCCCGGCTTGACGTGCACCTCGATGACCGGCACGTCCTTGAAGTCGCCGATATCGGGAACTTTGACTTCCATTGTCGTGGCCATGGCTTACACCTTTACCGGGTTCGGCTTGTCGGGGTCGAGGCCGTACTTCTTGATGGCTTCCGCGACCTGGGTGGTTTCGATCAGGCCGTCGTCGGCCAGCGCGCGCAGGCTGGCGAGGGTGATCCAGTGGCGGTCGACCTCGAAGAAGTGGCGCAGCTTTTCGCGCGTGTCGGAGCGGCCGAATCCGTCGGTGCCGAGCACGACGTAGCGGCGGCCCCCCGTACCACTCGCGGCGACAAAGGGGCGGATCTGCTCGGCGAAGGCGCGTATGTAGTCGGTCGCCGCGATCACCGGGCCGCGGGTGTCGCCGAGGCAGGCCGTGACATGGCAGACCTTCGGCGGTTCATCCGGCCGCAGCAGGTGATGGCGGGTGCAATCGTGGCCGTCGCGCGCCAACTCGGTGAAGGAGGGACACGACCAGAGATCGGCTTCGACGCCCCAATCGGCGCGCAGCAATTCGGCGGCGGCGACGGCCTCGCGGAAGATGGCGCCGGAACCGAGCAGTTGCACGCGCGGGCCGTTGTTGGCGGCGCCCTTGCGGAATTGGTACATGCCCTTGAGGATGTCCGGCGCGGCGCCTTCGGGCATGGCCGGGTGCTCGTAGTTCTCGTTCATCACCGTCAGATAATAGAACACGTCCTGCTGCTCGGCCACCATGCGACGCAGGCCGTCCTGCACGATGACGGCCAGTTCAAAGGCGAAGGTCGGATCGTAGGAGATGCAGTTCGGAATCGTCGCCGAAAGCACGTGCGAATGGCCGTCCTCGTGCTGCAAACCTTCGCCGTTGAGCGTGGTGCGGCCGGCGGTGCCGCCGACGAGGAAGCCGCGCGCGCGCGAGTCGCCCGCCGCCCAGCACAGGTCCATGGTGCGCTGCATGCCGAACATCGAATAGAAGATGTAAAAGGGCAGCATCTGCACGCCATGCGTCGAGTAGGCCGTGGCGGCGGCGATCCAGTCCGACATCGCGCCGGCCTCGTTGATGCCTTCCTGCAGCATCTGGCCGTCCTTCGATTCCTTGTAGAACATCAACTGGTCGGCGTCCTGCGGCACGTAGTTCTGGCCCTGCTGGTTCCAGATGCCGTACTGGCGAAACATGCCTTCCATGCCGAAGGTGCGCGACTCGTCGGGCACGATGGGCACGACGCGGCGGCCGAGGATCTTGTCCTTGAGCAGCACGTTGAGGATGCGGACGAAGGCCATGGTGGTCGAGATTTCGCGGCCGGCGCCGGATGCCGCGAGCAGCGCGTCGAAGGCCGACAGCGGCGGCACCGGCTGCGGCTCGACTTTGCTTCGACGCTTCGGCAGGTAGCCGCCGAGCGCCATGCGCTTCTCACGCATGTAGTTGAGCTCGGGCGAACCGTCGGCGAATTTCAGGTAGGGCAGCTGCTCCAGCCCGTCGTCGGTGATCGGCAGCTTGAAGCGGTCGCGGAAGGCCTTGAGCGAGGTGGTGCCCATCTTCTTCTGCTGGTGGGTGATGTTCTGCGCCTCGCCCGATTCGCCCATGCCGTAGCCCTTGATGGTCTTGGCGAGGATGACGGTGGGCTGGCCGGCGTGATTCACGGCGGTCTGGTAGGCGGCATAGACCTTGTGCGGATCGTGGCCGCCGCGGTTGAGGCGCCAGATGTCGTCGTCGGTCCAGTTGGCGACCATCGCCTTGAGTTCCGGCGTGTTGAAGAAGTGCTCGCGCACGTAGGCGCCGTCCTTCGACTTGAAGGTCTGGTATTCGCCGTCGACGCAGTCCATCATGCGTTGGCGCAGCAGGCCTTTCTTGTCCTGGGCCAGCAGCGCGTCCCAGTAGCCGCCCCAGACGACCTTGATGACGTTCCAGCCGGCGCCGCGGAAATCGCCTTCGAGTTCCTGGATGATCTTGCCGTTGCCGCGCACCGGGCCGTCGAGGCGCTGCAGGTTGCAGTTCACCACGAAGATCAGGTTGTCGAGCTTCTCGCGCCCGGCCATGCCGATGGCACCCATCGATTCGGGCTCGTCCATCTCGCCGTCGCCCATGAAGGCCCACACCTTGCGGCCGGCGGTGTCGGCGTGGCCGCGGTCGTGCATGTACTTCATGAAGCGGGCCTGGTAGATCGCCTGCAGCGGGCCCAGGCCCATCGAGACGGTCGGGAACTGCCAGAAATCCGGCATCAGCCACGGGTGGGGATAGGAGGTGAGGCCGCCGCCGTCCACGTCCTGGCGAAAGCCGTCGAGCTGCTGCTCGGTCAGGCGGCCGAGCAGGAAGGCGCGGGCATAGATGCCGGGCGCCGAGTGACCCTGGACGAAGATCAGGTCGCCGCCGTGAGTTTCGGTCGGCGCGCGCCAGAAATGGATGAATCCGACGTCATAAAGCGTCGCGGCCGAGGCGAAGCTGGCGATGTGGCCGCCGAGATTCGAGTCGCCCTTGTTGGCGCGCAGCACCATGGCCAGCGCGTTCCAGCGCACGTAGGAGCGGATGCGGTTCTCGATGGCGTAGTCGCCCGGCGCGATCACCTGGCGGTCGGCAGCGATGGTGTTCAGGTATTCGGTGTTGGCGCAGTAGGGCTGGTTGATGCCGGCAAGCCGGCCCAGTTCGATCAGGCGCTCGATCAGGAAATGGGCGCGCTCGGCGCCCTCCTGGGCGATGACGGCTTCGAGGGCATCGAGCCACTCGCGTGTTTCCAGCGGGTCGGCATCGCCAGCGTTGGCGGGCGCCATGACGGACGGCATGGATGGCATGCGGTCTCCTCCTTTGTCTGTGTTGTAGATGGCCCGGCGACGGGGTAGCCGCCGTGAACCGTTTTCGCACAGTGTAGCCGGCCGGGTAGGTCGGGTGCCCTGAGCTGTTCCGCATGGTAAAACATGAATTCGCATTGTGCAATGCTGCGCTGCGGCGACCGAGTACCGTCCGGCGTGTCATCCCGCTCCGGGGATATCGACTTGGCCCGGCCATCGGCCGTGTTTAGACGTTGAACAGGAAGTTCAACACGTCGCCGTCCTTGACGACGTATTCCTTGCCTTCCGCGCGCATCTTGCCGGCTTCCTTGGCCCCCTGTTCGCCTTTGTAGGCGATGAAATCATCATAGGCGATGGTCTGGGCGCGGATGAAGCCACGCTCGAAGTCCGTGTGAATCACGCCGGCGGCCTGCGGCGCGGTATCGCCGACGTGGATGGTCCAGGCGCGGACTTCCTTGACGCCGGCGGTGAAGTAGGTCTGCAGGCCGAGCAGCTTGAAGGCGGCGCGGATCAGGCGGTTCAAGCCCGGTTCATCCTGCCCGAGGTCGGCGAGGAACATCTGCTTCTCGTCGTCGGCGAGGTCGGCGATCTCGGCCTCGATGGCGGCGCAGATAGCCACCACCAAAGCACCCTCCTTCGCCGCGTGGTCGCGCACGGCATCCAGATGCGGATTGTTGTCGAAGCCGCCTTCCTTGACGTTGGCGGCATAGAGCACGGGCTTGGCGGTGATGAGGCAGAGGGGCTTGAGGTTGGCCCATTCCTCCTTCGCCAGGTCCAGCGCGCGCACCGGCCTGGCCTGGTTCAATTGCGCCTGGCATTTTTCCAGCACGGCCACCAACAGCTTGGCCTCCTTGTCGCCGCCTGACTTGGCCTGCTTGCCGTAGCGCACCAGCGCCTTTTCCACCGTGGCCAGGTCGGCCAGGGCGAGCTCGGTGTCGATCACCTCGATGTCATCGAGCGGATCGATCCTGCCCGCCACATGCACCACGTTGTCGTCGGAAAAGCAGCGCACGACATGGACGATGGCATCGGTCTCGCGGATGTTGGCGAGGAACTGGTTGCCGAGACCCTCGCCCTTGCTGGCGCCGGCGACGAGGCCGGCGATGTCGACGAATTCGACGATGGCGTGCTGCACCCGCTGCGGCTTGACGATGGCGGACAGCGCGTCGAGGCGTGGATCGGGCAGCTCGACGATGCCGACATTCGGCTCGATGGTGCAGAAGGGATAGTTGGCCGCGTCGATGCCGGCCTTGGTGAGGGCGTTGAAGAGGGTGGACTTGCCGACATTGGGTAGACCGACGATGCCGCATTTGAGACTCATGCTTCTTCCTTTTTCGGGGGTGCGGGCCGCGCGTTGATTTTCTGCGTGGCGGCGTTGAAATCGGCGCGAGCCAGCAGCGGCCAGGCCAGCAGCGCGCGATCGAGCGCCGCGTCGATTTCCGTGGATTCCTCGCGCCGCGGCGGCTTCAGCACGTAATTGACGACCTCGTCCTTGTCGCCCGGGTGGCCGATGCCGACGCGCAACCGCCAGTAGTCCTGGGTGCCGAGGTGCGAGCTGATGTCCTTGAGGCCGTTGTGGCCGCCGAGGCCGCCACCGAACTTGAGGCGCATCTGCCCCGGCGGCAGGTCAAGCTCGTCATGCACCACCAGCATCTGCGCCGGCTCGATGCGGTAGAAGCGCAGCAATGCGCCGACCGACTGGCCCGAGTGGTTCATGAAAGTCTGCGGCAGCAGCAGCCAAAGATTGTCGGTGCGCGCGTTGCCCGCGAGGCCGTGGAAGCGCGACTCGCGCGACAGCGTCACGCCGAGTTCGCGCGCCAGGCGTTCACAAAACCAAAACCCGGCGTTGTGCCGGGTTTCGGAATAGTCGGCTCCGGGGTTGCCGAGGCCGACGATCAATCGCAGGGCAGCCTGCATGCCGATGAATTATCTCTTGTCGGTTTTCTCGGATTTCTTCTCGGCCGGCTTCTTCTCGGGAGCGGCCGGGGCCACCACCGGGGCGACTTCCACTTCCTCGACCGCGCCACCGCCGCGCACGACGATGGAAGCGACCACGGGATCCTCGCCCTTGTGCAGGATCGCCTCGACACCGGCGGGCAGCTTGAGTTGGGTGACGTGGATCGAGGCGCCGCCGGCGAGGTCCTTGAGGTCGACCTCGATAAACGCGGGCAGATCCTTGGGCAGGCACTTGACATCGACTTCGGTCATGACGTGCTGCACCATGCCGCCGGAGAGCTTGATGCCCGGGGCGATGTCGGCATTGACGAAGTGCAGCGGCACCTTCTGGTGAATTACATGGGTGGCGTCGATACGCTGGAAATCCACATGCAGGATCAACTGCCTGTAGGCGTGGCGCTGCACGTCGCGCAGCAGGCACATTTCCTTGGCGCCGTCGAGGTTGATGGTCAGCACGGAGGAATAGAAGGCCTCCTTGCGCAAGTGCTGGAAGAGTTCGTTGTGGTCGAACTCGATGGACTGCGGCTGAGCGGTGCCGCCGTAGAGAATGCCGGGGACCCGGCTGGCGCGACGCAGGCGGCGGCTCGCACTCGTTCCCTGCAGTTCGCGTTTGTTGGCGTTGAATTCAATTTGCATGATTACTCCAGTGGTGAAAAACCCCGCCCGCGACCAGGCGGGGGGTTGAAAAATCGTGGCGGCTTATTCCATGAACAGCGAGGACACCGACTCCTCGTTGCTGATGCGCAGCATGGTCTCGGCCAGCAGGTGGGCAATGGGCACGACGCGGATGCGGTTGCAGGCCTTGGCCTCCTCGCGCAGCGGGATGGTGTCGGTGACGACCAACTCGTCGAGTTCGGACTCCTGGATCCGCGGAATGGCCGAGCCGGAGAGTACCGCGTGGGTACAGTAGGCCAGCACGCGCTTGGCGCCGCGCTGCTTCAGTGCATGGGCGGCCTTGCACAGGGTACCGGCGGTATCGACGATGTCGTCCATGATGACGCAGGTGCGACCATCGACATCGCCGATGATGTTCATGACCTCGGAGACGTTGGCGCGCGGGCGCCGCTTGTCGATGATGGCGAGATCGGATTCGAGGCGCTTGGCGATGGCGCGCGCGCGCACCACGCCGCCGACGTCGGGGGAGACCACCAGCAGGTCCGGGTGGCTCTGCCGCCAGATGTCGCCCAGCAGGATGGGCGCGGCGTAGATATTGTCGACGGGGATGTCGAAGAAGCCCTGGATCTGGTCGGCGTGGAGATCGACCGTGAGCAGGCGCTGCACGCCGGCGGCCTGCAACATGTTGGCGACGACCTTGGCGGCGATGGGCACACGCGCCGAGCGCGGCCGCCGGTCCTGGCGGGCGTAGCCGAAATAAGGAATGGCGGCGGTGATGCGGCCGGCCGAGGAGCGCTTGAGCGCGTCGGCGAGAATCACCAGTTCCATCAGGTTGTCGTTGGTCGGCGCGCAGGTCGGCTGCAGGATGAAGACATCCTTGCCGCGGACGTTTTCGAGAATTTCGACGCTGGTCTCGCCATCGGAGAAACGGCCGACGGCGGCGCGCCCCAGCGAGATGTTGAGACGACGCACGACATCGGCCGCCAGCTTGGGATTGGCGTTGCCGGTGAAGACCATCAGGCTGTCGTATGCCATGCGCGCCGGGCCTATTTTCGTGCGTACTTGCGTTCAAACGAAGAGGGCAGACCCGAGTGCTGATCGGGCCTGCCCGCGAGTGTCCTGGCTGGGGAGGAAGGATTCGAACCTTCGCATGCTGGAATCAAAATCCAGTGCCTTAACCAGCTTGGCGACTCCCCAATTCTCGCCGCAATGCAGCAGGGCGGCGGCGAAAGGACGCGCATTTTGGGGGTTTTAGCGCTGGCTGTCAATGAGTTGAGATGCAGTGGGCGCAATTGAACGTGTTGGTCGGAACCATTCCACCGTTCATGCTGGCGCTCGCCGGCAGGGCGTTTCCCCGTGATTACATCGATCGCCGATACTGCCCGCCGACCTCGTAGAGGGCATTGCTGATCTGCCCCAGCGAGCAGTGGCGCACGGCGCCCATCAGCACGGCGAAGACGTTGCGGTTGTCGATCACCGCTAGGCGCAGCTTGTCGAGCCACGCGGGGGCCGCTATGGCGTTCCTCTGCTGGAAGTCGCGCAGCCGCCTCAACTGCGACTGCTTTTCTTCCTCGGTCGAGCGCGCCAGATCGATCTCGCCGGACACGCCCGAGCCGTGCGGGTTGAGGAAGGTGTTCACGCCGACGATGGGATGGGAGCCGTCGTGCTTCTGCTGCTCGTAGTGCAGCGACTCCTCCTGGATCTTGCCGCGCTGGTAGCCGGTCTCCATGGCGCCGAGCACGCCGCCGCGCGACGAGATGGCCTCGAATTCCTTGAGCACGGCCTCCTCGACCAGGTCGGTCAGCTCCTCGATGACGAAGGCGCCCTGATTGGGATTCTCGTTCTTCGCCACGCCCCACTCGCGGTTGATGATGAGCTGGATCGCCATGGCGCGGCGCACGCTCTCCTCGGTCGGGGTGGTGATCGCCTCATCAAACGCGTTGGTGTGCAGCGAGTTGCAGTTATCGTGGATGGCGATCAGCGCCTGCAACGTCGTGCGGATGTCGTTGAAGTCCATCTCCTGCGCGTGCAGCGAGCGGCCCGAGGTCTGGATGTGATACTTGAGCTTCTGCGAGCGCTCGTTGGCGCCGTAGCGGTTCTTCATCGCCACGGCCCAGATGCGGCGCGCGACGCGGCCGATCACCGCGTACTCGGGGTCCATGCCGTTGCTGAAGAAGAAGGAGAGATTGGGCGCGAAGTCGTCGATGTGCATGCCGCGCGCGAGATACGACTCGACGTAGGTGAAGCCGTTGGCCAGCGTGAAGGCGAGCTGCGAGATCGGGTTGGCCCCGGCCTCGGCGATGTGGTAGCCGGAGATCGACACCGAGTAAAAGTTCTTCACCTGGTTGTGCACGAAGAATTCCTGGATGTCGCCCATCGTCTTCAGCGCGAACTCGGTCGAGAAGATGCAGGTGTTCTGGCCCTGGTCCTCCTTGAGGATGTCGGCCTGCACCGTGCCGCGCACGGTGGCGAGCGTCCATTCGCGGATCTTGTCGGCCTCGTCCTCGGTCGGCTCGCGGCCGTTGTCGCTCTCGAACTTGGCGATCTGCTGGTCGATGGCGACGTTGAAGTACATCGCCAGGATCATCGGCGCCGGGCCGTTGATGGTCATCGACACCGACGTGGCGGGATCGCAGAGGTCGAAGCCCGAGTAGAGCACCTCGAGGTCGTCGAGCGTGGCGATGGACACGCCGGAGTTGCCGACCTTGCCGTAGATGTCGGGCCGCTCGTCCGGGTCGCAGCCGTAGAGCGTGACCGAGTCGAAGGCCGTGGACAGGCGCTTGGCCGGCATGCTCTCCGACAGCTTCTTGAAGCGGCGGTTGGTGCGGAAGGCGTCGCCCTCGCCGGCGAACATCCGCGTCGGGTCCTCGTTCTCGCGCTTGAAGGCGAAGACGCCGGCGGTGTAGGGGAAGCTGCCGGGCACGTTCTCGCGCATGAGGAAGCGCAGGATATCTCCCTCGTCCTCGAAGCGCGGCAGGATCACCTTGCGGATTTTCGTGCCGGAGAGCGTTTCGGAAGTCAGCGTGGTGCGGATCTCCTTGTCGCGGATCTTGACCACGTATTCGTCGCCGGCATAGGCCTGCCGCATCGCCGGCCACAGGTCGAGCAGCTTTTTCGCCTTGGCGTCTAGCTCGCCGTCCTTCCATGCGATCAGTTCGTCGAAATCCGCCAACGATGTGGCGGGCTTGCCGCAGCCTTCGAAGATGGCTTTGGCCGTCCTCAGCGACTGCCGCTCGCGGGCGAGGCGCGACTGGCGCTCGGCGTGCTTGTGGTAGCCGCGCACGTTTTCCGCGATCTCGGCGAGGTAGCGCACGCGCTCGGCCGGCACCACGGCATGCTGCTGCGAGGAGTGCCTGACGCTGACGGCGGGCAGCCGGCCGGCGCCGGGCTTGAGACCCTTCTCGGCCAGCCAAGGCAGCAGCGCCTGGTAGAGCGCCGTGACGCCGTCGTCGTTGAAGCGCGCCGCCATGGTGCCGAACACCGGCATGTCCTCGGGACGCGCGGCGAACTTCTCGCGGTTGCGCTGGACCTGCTTGCGCACGTCGCGCAGGGCGTCCTCCGCCCCCTTGCGGTCGAACTTGTTGATGGCCACGAAATCGGCGAAGTCGAGCATGTCGATCTTCTCGAGCTGGCTCGCGGCGCCGAACTCGGGCGTCATCACGTAGAGCGAGCAATCGACCAGCGGCACGATGGCGGCATTCCCCTGTCCGATGCCCGAGGTCTCGACCACGATCAGGTCGAAGCCGGCCACCTTGCAGGCGGCGATGACGTCGGGCAACGCCTTGGAGATTTCCGAACCGGTGTCGCGCGTCGCCAGCGAACGCATGAATATGCTGGGATGCTCGATCGCGTTCATGCGGATGCGGTCGCCGAGCAGCGCGCCGCCGGTGCGCTTGCGCGAGGGATCGATGGAGATCACCGCGATCTTCAGGCTGTCGTCCTGGTCGAGGCGGAAGCGGCGGATCAGCTCGTCGGTCAGCGAGCTCTTGCCGGCGCCGCCGGTGCCGGTGATGCCGAGCACGAGCGCCGTCCCGCCAGCGCCGACTTTTGCCAGCAGCGCCTGCTTCGCCTTCTCCGGCCACGCCCCGTTCTCCAGCGCGGTGATGATCCGCGCCAGCGCCCGGCGGTCGCCCGCGATCAGGCCGTCCAGCGACGTCGGCGCCAGCGGCGCGAGATCGACGTCGCAGCGCGCCACCATGTCGTTGATCATGCCCTGCAGGCCGAGCTTCTGGCCGTCCTCGACCGAATAAAGGTGGGCCACGCCGTAGTCGTGCAACTCGCGCATCTCGGCCGGCACGATCACCCCACCACCACCACCGAAGACCTTGATGTGGGCGCCGCCGTTGGCTCGCAGCAGGTCAATCATGTACTTGAAATACTCGATGTGGCCGCCCTGATAGGACGACACGGCAATGCCCTGCACGTCCTCCTGCAGCGCGGCATTGACGATCTCGCCGACCGAGCGGTTGTGGCCGAGGTGGATCACTTCCACGCCGCTGGCCTGGAGGATGCGGCGCATGATGTTGATCGAGGCGTCGTGGCCGTCGAACAGCGACGCCGCCGTGACGAAGCGCACCTTGTGCGTCGGCTTGTACGGTAGCAGGCGGGCCGCGATGGACAGGTCGGTCATGATGGAGTTCCGGGCGGGGTTTGTCGCATCTTATGCCCTCCCCGACCTCGATGCCATTGCCACCACCGCCGCAAATCGTGCAGAATCCGCCATGTAAGCATGGCCCCATGGATTCTGGAGAGAATGGCACACGCAATCAAGCTCCGACTCCGATCTGCAAAATCCGCCACGCCGTCCAGGCGCCTGGGCACGGTCGCCGCCGGCTTCGTCACCGGCATGGTGGCCGGCCTGCGACGGGCCGGCCGCCGGCCGGAGCCACTGCTGGCGGCCGTCGGCATCGACCCCGCCGCCTTGCGCGAACCGGGCCTGCGCGTGCCGCTGCGGAACTACGCCGACCTCTACAACCTGATCAACCGCGAACTCGACGACGAGGCCTTCGGCCTGCTTTCGGCACCGCTGCGCCGCGGCTCCTTCGAGTTCCTCTGCCGCGGCGTCGTCACCGCGACCACGCTGGCCGAGGCGCTCGAACGCGCCGCGCGCTTCCTGCGCCTCGTGCTGCCCGACCTCGCGGTCAGCGTGACGCGCGATGGCGACAGCGCCAGCCTGGTCATCGCCGAGACGCGGCGCCTTGCGCCCGATGCCGCCGACCCGGCGCGCGTCTTCGCTTTCGAATGGCTGCTGCGACTGCTGCACGGCCTGGCCTGCTGGCTGGTCGGGCGCGGCATCGCCCTCGACAGCGTGGCCTTCCCCTATCCTCGCCCGCCGCATGCCAACGACTACGCACTGATCTACACCGCGCGCTCCGAATTCGACGCCGAGCACCTGGTCGCCTGCTTCCAGGCCAACCTGCTCGACCTGCCGGTGCGCCGCGACGATGCCGCGCTGGCCGCCTTCCTCGCCGGCGCCCCCGGCCGGCTGGTCATGCTCTACCGCCGCGACCGAGAGACGGTGCAGCGCGTGCGCGACCGTCTGCGCGAAGCGCTGCCCACCCGCCCGACGCTCGCCGACGTCGCCGCCCGTCTGCACCTGTCGCCGCGCACGCTGCACCGCCGGCTGGAGGAGGAAGGCACCAATTTCCGCACCATCAAGGAAGCGCTGCGGCGCGACCTCGCGCTGTCGCGCCTGGCCAAGAGCCGGGCCAGCGTGGCGCAGCTGGCCGCGGAACTCGGCTACGCCGACACCTCGGCCTTCTACCGCGCCTTCATCGAATGGACCGGCATGGCGCCCAGCGATTACCGGGCGCGACTGGCCGACGCGAGTCGAACGGAGAAAATGCCTGCCACACAGGGGGATGGCCCTTGAAACGCCGATCCTTCGAACCAATAACGCTGGCACGGTTGTAACTTCGGCAATCTGGACTCAATCGGAGCGGCGGCTGGATGACGCAACCGTGATCTCGACACCGCGCTGATGTAAAATTCCGCGCCAGCAGTTATCGTGCGGGTATCGTATAACGGCATTACCCTAGCTTCCCAAGCTAGTGACGAGGGTTCGACTCCCTCTACCCGCTCCACGAAAGCTGCATCTCGCTGATTCCAAAAAAGATCAGCCGGGTGGGATTCACGCTTCCACTACTAGTCGGTCACGTTGAAACGCGAGGATGCATGCGAGCAAGCTTACGCCGGGCATTTTGGGTGGTGAATCGCCATTTGACGGGAACTGCCTTGGCGTTGCGTTCGCGCACATTGGTCTCGACCTGTCGTCGCGGCGTGTCTTCGTCGGGCATGCGCCGCGACAAGCACATGTCTGACAGAATCGCCAACTCGATTTCAGCGATGTTGAGCCGGCTGCCATGCCTGGGGGGTAATGGAACTCGAGCTTCTTGGCGATGGCGCGAGGCGGGCTTGTGCGTACTCAGGGTGTCGAGCACGGCGCGAATCACCTCGGCATCCGGGCGGGCGTACCCGGTTGTGGCGGGATCGACACCTGCATTTCCACTTCTTCTTCAGACAACGTGACTCGATACTTGATCGCCGGCATGTCGTTCTCCAGAGGGTTGGTTATGACTCCCTCTCCGCATCCCCCATGCCAGCCATCCTTTCGATCCATGGTGACCGACTACTGGACTTCGAGACCGGATGTTGCAGATTGAAATCACCCTCAACGGAGAACTGCGGGCGCTCGCTACCCCGCTATCCGTCGCCGCCCTGCTCGAGCAGCGGGGCCTGGCCGGCAAGCGCGTGGCGGTCGAGAGGAACGGCGAGATCGTGCCGAAGAGCCGGCACGCCGCCACACAACTGGAGGCGGGCGACCGCCTCGAAATCGTCGTCGCCGTCGGCGGCGGCTGAACTGGAAAAATCATGGAAGATATGCTGACCATCGCCGGCAAGGGCTACCGCTCAAGGTTGCTCGTGGGCACCGGCAAGTACAAGGATTTCGACGAGACCCGGCGCGCGGTCGAAGCCTCGGGCGCCGAGATCGTCACCGTCGCCATCCGTCGCACCAACATCGGCCAGGAGCCGGGCCAGCCCTCGCTGCTCGACGCGCTGCCGCCATCGAGATTCACCTACCTGCCGAATACCGCCGGCTGCTATTCGGCCGACGATGCGATCCGCACCCTGCGCCTGGCCCGCGAGCTGCTCGACGGCCACGATCTGGTCAAGCTCGAGGTGCTGGGCGATCCCCAGACACTGTTCCCCAACATGCCCGAGACGCTGAAGGCCGCCGCGACGCTGGTCAAGGACGGTTTCAAGGTCATGGTCTATTGCTCGGACGATCCGATCCAGGCCAAGCAGCTGGAGGAGATGGGCTGCGTCGCCGTGATGCCGCTGGCATCGCTGATCGGTTCCGGCATGGGCATCCTCAATCCGTGGAACCTCTCGCTGATCATCGAGAAGGCGAAAGTGCCGGTACTGGTCGATGCCGGCGTCGGCACGGCGTCCGATGCGGCGATCGCCATGGAACTCGGTTGCGACGGCGTGCTGATGAACACGGCGATCGCCGGCGCGAGGAATCCGGTGCTGATGGCCGGCGCCATGAAGAAGGCGGTCGAGGCCGGCCGCGAAGCCTTTCTTGCCGGACGCATGCCGAAGAAACTCTACAGCGCCAGCCCGAGTTCGCCCACGACGGGACTGATTTCATCGAAGTGATGCGCCGCTGGCTGGCCTTTGCCGCCCTGGCGTTGGCGGCCGCCGTGTCGCCAGCGCCGACTTTTGCCCAGGCGGAGCCGCTGCGTCCGCTGCCGGACCAAGCCGGTTACGCCTTCGACCAGCCGCGCGTGCTGGTGCAGCAGCGCCTGCTCGGCCTGGCGCACGGCGTGTCGCTGCTGGTCTCGGCCTGCATGGACCGGCCCCAGTTCATCGACGGCGCGCTCGGCGCCTACGGCGCCTGGCGCGAGGACCAGGAAGGTGTCGTGCGCGAGGCGCAGCACGAGCTGGCGCGCCACTACTTCGGCCGGCGCGCCGGCGAGGCGCGCTGGCCCGACCTGCTGCGCGCGCTGAACCTCAGGAACCAGATCGACCTTGCCCCCGACTCGGTCGAGCTTGCCGCCGCCTGCACGACGTTGCCGCAGGCGCTGAGCCATCCCCGCTACGACCTGGCGAGGCAGTTCCGCCTCCATGGCCTGCTGGCCGAGGCCACCGCCGCCATCGAGGCCGAGCTGCGTCGCGACGGGTGCAAGGAGCGGCTCGAAGGCACCGCCGCCATCCTGTTCGAGGCGCGCTACGCCGTCTGGCACGAGATCAATGCCGAACGCATCGAGCGGGCGATGGTCGGTCTGGCGCTCGAATGGCCCGCCGATGCGCCGGCCGACTCGCTTGCGCAGTGGCGGCTGGAACTGCGGCGCGACACCCGCATGCGCGGCCGCGCCGAGGACTGCCTGGCCTTTTCCGAGACCCTCAAGCGGCCACAAGTCGCGCTGCGCCAAGTCTTCGCCCCGCCACCGGAACCGTAGCCATGACCGACGAAACATCGCCCCGCCGCGACCACATCCGCAGCTTCGTCCTGCGCCAGGGCCGCGTCTCCGCCGCCCAGGCGCGCCATCACGCCGAGGGCATGCCGAAGTGGGGCATCCCTTATGCGAATGCGCCGCTCGATCTTGCCGCCGTCTTCGGCCGCCCGGTTGGCGACAGAACGCCGAAAATTCTCGAAATCGGCTGCGGCATGGGAGAAACGACGGCGACCATCGCGGCGACCCATCCCGAGAACGACTACATCGGCATCGAGGTGCATACGCCGGGCGTCGGCAGCCTGCTCAAGGAAATCGCCGCGCGCGAGCTTTCCAACCTGCGCGTGATCCAGCACGACGCCGTCGAGGTGGTGCGCGACATGATTACCCCGGCGGCGCTCGCCGGAATTCATGTCTTCTTTCCCGACCCCTGGCCGAAGAAGCGCCAACAAAAGCGGCGGCTGATCCAGCCGGTTTTCGTCGCCCTGCTGGCCTCGCGCCTCGCGCCCGGCGGCTACTTCCATTGCGCCACCGACTGGGAAGAGTATGCGCGGCAGATGCTCGACGTTCTGGCCGCCGAGCCGTTGTTGGCGAATACCGTGGAAGGTTTCGCGCCGCGCCCCGATTACCGGCCGCAAACCAAGTTCGAGACGCGCGGCCTGCGGCTCGGCCATGGCGTCTGGGACGTGGTGTTCAGGCGTCGGCCAGAAACAGTTCCAGCAGGCGGTTGAGGTAACGCCGGCCGCGCGCAGTCGGCCGGATGCGCTCATCGGTAACTTCCAGCAGCCCGTCGCGGCGTGCCGCAAGCAGAGACTTTTCGATGACGGCGAGCGGCAGCCTCGTCCGCTCGGTGAACAGCGCCGGGGCGAAGCCCCCATTCAATCGCAACGCATTCATCATGAACTCGCCGGGGAGGTCCGCCGTGGCGACATCCTGCCAGCGCCGCGTGAGCGGGTCGGCGAGATAGTCCTTCGGTCCGCGCGGCCGGGCTTCCCGCCGCACCGCGCCGGGGCTACTGATCTTGCTGTGGGCGCCGGCGCCGATGCCCAGATAGTCGCCGAAGTTCCAGTAGTTGCGGTTGTGGCGGCACTGGAATCCCGGGCGAGCGAAGGCCGAGGTTTCGTAGTGCTCGAAGCCGGCCGCTGCCAGCGCCGCCTCGACCGTGTCCTGCATGTCGGCGGCGAGATCGTCGTCGGGCAGCGGCGGCGGCGCGTGGTGGAAGGGGGTGTTGGGTTCGAGCGTCAGGTGGTAGGCGCTGATGTGCGTCGGGCCGAGGGCGATGGCGGCCTCGATGTCGCGGCGGGCTTCGTCCAGCGTCTGTTGCGGCAGCGCGTACATCAGGTCGAGATTGACGTTGTCGAAATGCGTCAGCGCCAGATCAAGGGCCCGGCGCGCCTCGACGGCGGAATGGATGCGGCCGAGCGCCTTGAGCTTTGCGTCGTCGAAGCTCTGGATGCCCAATGACAGGCGATTGACGCCGGCCGCGCGGAAGCCGGCGAACTTCGCCGCCTCGACGGCGCCGGGGTTGGCTTCGAGCGTGATCTCGATCCCGTCCTGAAAAAGTCCGCGTGACCGAAGGGAATCCCCGTGGGACTGGCGACACGCCGCCAGCAGGGCGGCCACGGTCTCCGCCGCCATCAGGCTCGGCGTGCCACCGCCGAAAAAGACGCTGGTGAATCCGCGACCCTCGAGCAGCGGCAGCGCCGCGTCGAGATCGGCGATCAGGGCCGCGAGGTAGTCGCCCTCGGGAATGCCCTGGCGCGCCTCATGCGAGTTGAAGTCGCAGTAGGGGCATTTTTTCACGCACCACGGAAAGTGGACGTAGAGCGCGAGGGGCGGATTCATTGTCCCCGCGTGCGCAGCTTCCCCACCAGCTCGCGCAGCGCCTTGCCGCGGTGCGAGCGCGCGTGCTTTTCCTCGGAAGTGATCTCTGCCGCGGTGCGGCCCAGATCGGGGACGAGAAAGTAGGGGTCGTAGCCGAAGCCGTTCTCGCCCCGTGGCGTATCGACGATCTCGCCGTGCCATTCGCCCTCGACGATCAGCGGCTGCGGGTCGGAGGCCCAGCGCACGAAAACCAGCACGGCGACGTAGTGGGCGCGGCGGTCGGCCTTGCCCTGCAATTCGGCGATTACTTTCTGGTTGTTGCGTTCGTCCGACTTCGGTTCGCCGGCATAGCGGGCGGAATGGACACCGGGTTCGCCGCCCAGCGCCTCGACGCAGATGCCCGAATCATCCGCCAGCGCGGGAAGTCCCGTGAGCTTGGCGGCGTGGCGCGCCTTGGCCAGCGCGTTCTCGACGAAGGTGAAATGCGGCTCGTCGGCCTCGGGCACGTTGAATTGCGATTGCGGCACGACCTCGAAATCGACGGTGGCGAGCATTTCGGCAAATTCGCGCAGCTTGCCCGGGTTGCCGGAGGCGAGAACGATTTTCTTCATTTCAGCGCGGCCTTCTGCAGGTTGACGAGATCGGCGATGCCGGCCTGCGCCAGCGCCAGCAGCGCATCGAGCTCGGCGCGCGAGAAGGGCTCGCCCTCGGCCGTGCCCTGCACCTCGACGATGCCGCCGCCGCCGGTCATCACCACGTTCATGTCGGTATCGCACGACGAATCCTCGTCATAGTCGAGGTCGAGAACGGCCGCGCCGTCGACCATGCCCACCGAGACGGCGGCGACGAAGTCCTTGAGCGGATTGCCCGCCAGCTTGCCGGCGGCCAGCAGCTTGTTCACGGCATCGTGCAGGGCCACGCAGGCGCCGGTGATGGCGGCGGTGCGGGTGCCGCCGTCGGCCTGCAGCACGTCGCAGTCGAGGGTGATCTGGCGCTCGCCCAGTGCCTTGAGGTCGGTGATGGCGCGCAAGCTGCGGCCGATCAGGCGCTGGATTTCCTGGGTGCGTCCCGACTGCTTGCCCTTGGCCGCCTCGCGCGCGGTGCGCGTGTGGGTCGAGCGCGGCAGCATGCCGTACTCGGCGGTGATCCAGCCCTGGCCCCGGCCCTTGAGGAAGCCGGGCACCGTCTCCTCGACGCTGGCGGTGCACAGCACCTTGGTGTGGCCGAACTCGATCAGCACGCTGCCTTCGGCGTGCATGGTGAAGTCGCGCGTGATGCTTACTTTCCGTGCTTCATGGGGCTGACGCCCGCTGGGTCTGGTCATTACATCTCCTGATGACTATTGGGAATTCTTGCGGATGGCATTGCGGATTTCGTCGATGGCGTTTTCGATATCCTCGTCGGTCAGCTCGGGCAGCGGCGTCGGGCGCCGGTCGAACTCCGGCATCTGAGTGCTGTGCGCGTCCATGGGCAGGGACTGCGTCTCGACCGATTGCAGAGTGTCCTCGCCATAGTTTTCGCCCCAACTCATGGCGACGAGCGAGAGATTGTCGCAGTTGGGGCCGCCCATGCGTTCGGCTTCGTCGAGCAGCCCCGGCACGGCCTGCATGACATCGCGGCCATGCAGCGCCGTCGTGATCCGTAGGTCGTCGAGCGGCCCCCAGACGCCGTCGCTCATCAAGGCGATCATGTCGCCGCGCGCGAGCGTGGTCTTGCGCGAAAAATCGAACTGCGGGTTCTGCAGGCCGCCGAGGCAGGAATAGATGCGGTTGCGCAGTGGATGGTGCAGCGCCTCGGCGGCCGTCAATTGACCGTCATCGACCATGGCCTGCACGGTCGAGTGGTCGCGGGTCTTGGCGAGCACGCGGCCGTCGCGCAGCGCATAGAGCCGCGAGTCACCGGCGTGCGCCCAGTAGGCGATGCTGTCCTGGACGATACAGGCGACGCAGGTGGTGCGCGGGGACTCCGGTTCGGGCAGGCGCTTGGCCAGCGCATAGTCCTGCACCGCCTGGTGGGCGTTCTGCAGGCCACCGGCGAGGAACATGAAGGGGTCGGCCAGCCGCGGTTTCGCCTCGCGCTGAAAAGCCTCGGTCAGGTACTGCACGGCGATCTGCGCCGCCACCTCGCCGTGCAGGTGCCCGCCCATGCCGTCGGCGACCACCATCAGCAGCGCCTCGCGCGAGTAGCAGTGTGCCAGCCGGTCCTGGTTGTTGCGGCGCTTGCCGACGCGGCTTTCCTGATAGATGGTGAATTTCATGCTGTCTCCGCCGGGCCGCCCCGCGCAAGCGCGGGATAAGCTGGCCCCCCCCTCCCATCCTCCCCCGTCGAGCGGGGGAAGTGACTAGTCACCCCCGCCCCAGGGGCGGGGGAAGGGGGGTGGGTTGCGTTCTTGCCCAAGGGGGTGCGCTTGCGCACCCCCTTCTTCGAGAAGGTGGACGAGGGGAAGTGGGTCATTTTCCGATTAACCCCCGCAGCCGTTGGCTGAGGTTGTCGATCCAGGTTGCTTCATGCACGGCGTGCTGCTGCTCGGTAAGCACCTTCTGCAGCGCGAAAACGGAGAGGGGCCGCTCGAGGTAGTCGAGGTCGAGGCACCAGTCGATGGTCTCCAGCAACTGTGGCGAGTACTTGCCTGCCCACTTCTGGGTGGCCGACTCGAAACGATCCTTTTCCAGGCGGTCGATGGCCGGCTGCGGCACGGTGCCGCCGAGGCAGGCATACATGCTGGCGCCGACGGCGTAGATGTCGGTCCACGGCCCGAGTTGGTCCGGCGCCTTGTACTGCTCGGGGGCGGCGTAGCCCGGCGTGTACATCGGCTTGAGGTCGGGTCCCTCGTTTTCGAGCGCCTGGCGCGCGGCGCCGAAGTCGAGCAGCACCGGGTTGCCGTCGATGCGCAGGTAGATGTTGGCGGGCTTGATGTCCAGGTGCAGCAGCTTGTGGGTATGCACTTCGCGCAGGCCATTGAGCAGCCGCGCGAAGACGTTGCGGATGAAGCTCTCCTTGATCTCGCCCCTGTGCTTGTTGATGTGTTCCTGCAGTGTGCGGCCGCGCTCGTACTGCATGACCATGTACACGGTCTCGTTGGCGCGGAAGAAGTTGAGCACGCGCACGACATTGGGATGATTGAGGTGGGCCAGCGCGCGGCCCTCCTCGAAGAAGCACTTCATGCCGTGGCGAAAGGTGGAGCGGTGCTCCTCGGAAATCACCGGCAGGATGTCGCCGGCGGTGCGCAGCGCCAGCGAGTTCGGCAGGTACTCCTTGATTGCCACCGGCGTGTCCTCCTCGTCGTAGGCAAGATAGACGATGGAAAAGCCACCCATCGAGAGCTGCCGCTCGATGCGGTAGTTCTCCAGCGGGTAACCGGGGGGGAGCGGCTGGTTGGCCTGCGGTGGCGACATGGCGAGGGGATGACTATACTGCCTCGATTGTCCTGATTCGCCACCGGCCTGTAAAGGCGGTCATTCCAAACAAATTCCCAACGGAATTCCATCGACATGATCCATAGTATGACGGGATACGCCGCGGCCCACCGCGACCTCGGCGACGCAGTGCTCCACCTCGAACTCAAGAGCGTCAATTCGCGCTATCTCGACATCGGCTTTCGCAGCGGCGAGGAGGTGCGCTTCCTCGAAATGCCGCTGCGCGAAAAGATCGCCGCGACCGTGTCGCGCGGCAAGATCGAGTGCCGGGTCAATCTGCTGGCGCAGGCAACGGCGCCACGCCAGCGCGCGCCGAACCGGGCCGTGATCGAGCAGCTGACCGGCATGGAACGCGCCGTGCGCGAGGCGCTGCCGGGCGCGGCGCCCTTGACCGTGGCCGAGGTGCTGCGCTGGCCGGGGGTGCTGGCCGAGGAGGCCATCGACCAGGGCCGCCTGCAGACGGAGTGCCTGGTGCTGGCCGACGCGGTGATCGCCGATTTCCTCGCCAGCCGCGCGCGCGAGGGGCAGAAGCTGGCCGAGATCCTGCTCGAGCGCGCGGGCCGCATTCGCGCGCACGTCGCCGAGGTCGGCCCGATCCTGCCGCGCGCGCTCGCCGATTACGAGGCGCGGCTGGCGGCCAAGCTGCGGGAGGTGCTGACCAGTCAGGACGAGGACCGCATCCGCCAGGAAATGGGCCTCTTCGCCGCGCGCATCGACGTCGCCGAGGAGCTGGGACGGCTGACGACCCACCTTGCCGAGACCGAGCGCGTCATCAGGAAAGGCGGCGCCGTCGGCAAGCGCCTGGATTTCCTGATGCAGGAATTCAATCGCGAGGCCAACACCCTGGCGTCGAAGTCGGTGTCGACCGAGGTGACCGCGATCGCGCTCGAACTCAAGCTGCTGATCGAGCAGATGCGGGAGCAGGTGCAGAATTTGGAGTGATATTTCAGACTGTCTCACGACTACCGCTTGCTGGTTGATACCATTATTTGCCACCATGCAGGCATGAAGCGAAAGCACCAGCGTACCTTGGAATTGATCTTTTCCCGGCCCGTGTCAGCGAATGTTCGCTGGGCCGACATTGAGGCGCTGTTCGTCGAGTTGGGCGGGCAGGATCGCGCGTGCTGGTGCGTTTGTTTGGCGACAGGCGGGTATTCCACCGACCGCATCCCGAGCCGACTACGGACAAGGGCGCGGTAGAGGCCGTCCGCAAGTGGCTCGAAGAACACGGAGTGAAACCATGAACACCATG
>JAUYFI010000128.1 GCA_030691075.1 Sulfurisoma sp.
TGACTCTTTAACATTATTACCCTCGATCAAATCAGCTCCAATTTTAATGGATGACTCAAGAGCTGTTTGACCAAGTTTTTTCATAATAGGGCTCGCAAATAAACTTTTTCCTGCTCTTAAACCTAGTCTTGCGACAGGAGCAAATCCGCGTGCTAATGCTGCAAAAATTGAACCAAGCCCGCGACCTCTCTGTGTTCTAGGTCCTTGGTGATATATCATTTTTTTTAATAAATCGCGTAATTGACATACAACTAATTCCTGTTACATCAGATATTTGTTTAAGTGAAATTTTGATTTTATTTTTTTTACAAAATACGTAGATATATGCCGATATAACAGTTGAAGGATTGAAACCGTTATTTTTATTCACTATACTTTCTTTAATAAGAGTATAATTTTTGTAGTTTATACTTAGTTTAGAACAAGCCCTTTCTAAAATATCCTCTTTATTTATTATTACTACAGATGAAGATGTTGTCTTTTCTTCTGTTTTTCTTTCAATTGAAATTTTTGAACTATTAACCCCAGTTACACTGCATATGTCTTTTATTGAAAAAGGAATTCCCAGTTCACACAGGGTTGTATATAAACATCTCGCGAGAAATGTTTCATTAATTTTCCCCCCATCCCTCTTCTCTTTTATTTTCTTAAATATAAATGTCAAAATACCTGACGGTATATTTAAACGCTCAATCATTTCATAAATATAATTAACTGCGCTTTCAGGTAGGTTGTATGTAGGTATGTATTTATTCTCACATCTATCACTCTCATAATATGCGTCAATAACAAGTCCACATTCTGTACATACTATGGCACCACACCGTGCGTCAATTATCTCGTTTGTGTGAGAACAAGAATCAATGACTCGAGACATTTTAAATTTTCCAAATTCCGGCAGCCAACAAAAACTACTTTTCCTGAATGAAAAACGATTATTGTACCTATTTTTATGCTATCTTTTTGAACTTTTAGAAATGCACCAGGAAATGTCTCATTATTATTATTAATAATAATTTCATTAGTATAAGATTTTTCAAGTTGGATTTTGTTAATTAAACTTTGAAGGAAAACTTCTCTTCCTAGATTTAATGATCCTGTTATATTGTCAACTTTTAATGTTGTGTTATCAACAATAATCCCAATACTACCAAGAAAGTCAACTGCATATTTTAAATTTCCATATGATTTTATTCCTGTAATATTGACGTGATTTTTATTTAAGTCTTTCGATCTGAATATTGTGTATACAATTTTTTTTCTAAAAACAATAAAGTTGTTGTGAACTTTATGATCTATGCTATTTTCAGAACACTTAAACTTAACAGTATCTAAAGATTCGAAAAAGCAATTAATACTAACTTTAATGTTTGTCACTTTAACAGACATCCTCACACAGTGATTGTTAGTTATAAACTGAAGCATTTTGGAAAAATACATAATGCCTTATAGTAATGACCATAGAGGTATTGGCTCTAATGTACTAGAGTTATCTGAATAAATGAGCAACAGTTTGGACATTTTTAATTTACCCCCGCCAGACACATCATTGGGTCACGGTAAAACAATTTACCACTATATGAATAATGCCCTTATGCAAATTCAAATGTTTTTGAATTTGTTATCCCGAGCGAGGGACATGATTATACA
>JAUYFI010000130.1 GCA_030691075.1 Sulfurisoma sp.
GCCGGAAGCCCTGCGGGCAGCAAACCGTAAAACCGGCATATTCATGCCTGACATTCAAAAACAAAAATCACACCCGGCTCGCTTCGCCGCGCTCCCAACTCGCCGCCGCCAGATTTCTACGGAAATTGACCGCCGCTAACACTAAGCGATGACGGAGAAATGACGATCAACAATCCGGATGCCGTGGAGGGCTATTTCCGTTATCCGGACTTCACGGCCCATGTTGAGTTTCTTATCCGTACCGTGGCCCTGTCCATCCGCGAGGATTTTGCGGAGGAATTGCGCTTCCTGCGCGAATATGACGCCGCCCGCGAAGCGGTCAAGAACATCGTCGACATGCCGGATCGCCAGCTCGACCTGCTACTGCGTTTGCTACACCAGAATGGCGGTCGCTTGGCGCGTGGCAAACGTCATCTGTTTGCCGAGCTCAACGACAAGGAGCTGGCGGAAATCGAAGGGCACTTCTGCAATGCGTTTGGCAACAACCCGCTTGCTCAGCAATAATATTGCTGACATATCAAAAACTAATCGTTTTGGTGCATGGATAACCGTTTTGTTGCAGAACCGGATGCGTGTAACAGGCATATTCTGCGCCGTCGGACACAAGGACGCAGGCAGGCACTAAGCCTCCTTCCCTTGCGGGGTCCGTGATCGTTCTTCATTTCAGGAGCTCCGGAGTGGCAAAGCGGCACATCTGGCTTGCACTGCGACTGGCGCTCTACATCCTTCTCGCGCTGGGGGGCATCGCCCTGTTCCAGGATCGGCTGCTCTACTTCCCCGACACGCCCCCGCCGGCGGCAGTGCTCGCCGACGCCAAACGGGACGGCCTGGCGCCATGGCCGGGCGCGGACGACTATCGCGGCCTGCTGCGCGAACCCGTCGGCCCCGTGCGCGGCACCGTCGTGCTGTTCCACGGTAACGCCGGCCACGCCGGCCACCGCGGGTGGTATGCCGACGAGTTGACGCGGCTGGGCCTGCGCGTGATCCTCGCCGAGTATCCCGGCTACGGCCCGCGTTCGGGCAAGCTCGGCGAAGCATCGTTCGTCGCCGACGCCGTGCAGACACTGGAAGCCGTGCGCCGGAGCTACCCCGGCCCGCTGATCCTCGCCGGCGAATCGATCGGCGCCGGCGTCGCCGCCGCGGCCTATGCCAGGTCGCCGGACGGCGTCGCGGCGCTGCTGCTGATCACGCCCTTCGATACACTGGAAAACGCCGCGCGCCACCACGTCCCCTGGGCGCCCGTGCGCTGGCTGCTGCGCGACCGCTACGACAACCTTGCCAACCTTGCCGCCTGGCGCGGCCGCACGGCGGTGGTCGTCGCCGAGCAGGACACCATTGTCCCCGCCCGCTTCGGCCGCGCCCTCTTCGATGCCCTGCCTCAGCCCAAGCGCCTGTGGACGCTTCCCGCCGCCGACCACAACGACTGGTCCGACCGCATCGATGCGGCGTGGTGGCGTAGCGCGGTGGACTTCCTGCTGCCGCCTCAATCTCAATAAAGCAGTTCGTGCCAGCGTCCGCCGGCGACCAGCGCCGCGCGGGCCTTGGCCCAGTGGTCGGCCGAACCGGCCAACGTCGCCATGGCCTTGTCGATGCCGTCGAGCATGCCGTGGGTGCCGGCGATGAAGACGAGGGTGTCGGCGCTTTGCAGCATTTCCCAGACCTCGGCGGCGTTCTGCTCCAGCGCCTTGTCGAGGGCGGCCGGCGCGTCGAAGGCCGGGCGCGGGCTGACGGCCTGGAAAGCCTTGAAGGTCGGCTGGTCGTAGTAGTTGGCGAGATCGTCGTTCTCGTCGTTCATGTAGAGCATTTCGAGGCCGCTCTTCGCGCCGTAGTAGAGCCGCACCTTGCCCTTCCAGCCGCCGATCTTTTCGTAGATCAGGCGGATCAGGCCGCGGAAGGGCGCGATGCCGGTGCCCATGCCTATCATCAGCAGGTTGGCGTTCTTGTCTTCGGGAATCGCGAACGGGTAATCGACCGGGCCGGAGAACTCGACGGTGGCACCGGAACGCAGATCGCACAGGTGGTTGGAGGCGACGCCCGGATATTCCTCGCCGCTGAAGTCGTCGACGTAGGAGCAGCGCCGCACGCAGATCGAGAATTCGGCGCCGGCGCCTTTCCCCGGGCTGACGTCGATGACGGAGTAGAGGCGGGCATGGGTCTTGTTGCCGAACTGCCCCGGCGCCAGCACGCGGATGCAGTTGCCGGCGCGGGCATCGAGGGCCAGCTCGTTGCTGCGGAATACCATGTGGCGGACTTCCTCGCGCGAAGCGGGTGGGGTGATGCGCTGCGAGCTGATCAGCTCGGCCGAGTAGACCTTGACGTCGATGGGTGTGTTTTGCATGATCTTGGCTCCGTGAATTTGGCTTTAGCGCGGCGGGGCATCGCAACTGCCGTCGTGGCAGGAACAGCTGCCGCAGCCCGGCTTGCGGAATGGCCCGAGCTTCGGGTTCTTCGCGGCGAAGGCGCGATAGAGACGATCCACCGCGATGCCGGCGAGCATGACGGTGAAGATGATGGCGATGGTGGTCAGGTAAATGCCCATCAGCCGCCCAGTCCGGCGAAGCCCATGAAGGACAGCGAAAGGATGCCGGCGAGCATCAGCGACAGGGCGGTGCCCTGCGCCACGTCCGGCACGTTCGACAGTTGCAGCCGCTCGCGCACCGAGGCCATCAGCACCAGCGCCAGGGTGAAGCCGGCGCCGCCGCCGAAGCTGAAGGTCATGGACTGGATGAAGTCGTACTCGCGCGCAGTCTGGAACAGGGCGACGCCGAGCACCGCGCAGTTGGTGGTGATCAGCGGCAGGTAGATGCCGAGCGCGCGGAACAGGCCGGGGCTGTATTTTTTCAGCACCATCTCGACCAGCTGCACGGCCGAGGCGATGATGACGATGTAGGAGATCAACCGCAGGAACTCGAGATGGAAGGCCGACAGCAGAAGATTGAGGCCGTAGGCGCAGAGCGAGGCCACCAGCATGACGAAGGTGGTGGCCACGCCCATGGGGAAGGCGGTGTCGAGCTTGCCCGAGACGCCGAGGAAGGGGCACAGGCCGAGGAACATCGCCAGCACGAAGTTGTTGGCGAGCAGGGCATTGACGAAAATCTGGAAGGCAGTTTCAGACATTTTGTCCAACCTCCCCCTGCTCCGCCAGTTTGCGCTGCTTCCGGCGCTCGACCGCGGCGAACAGCAACAGCCAGGAGCCGAGCACGAAGAAGCCGCCGGGCGGCAGCACCATGATGACCCAGGGCTGGAAGCCGGCGCCGAACAGCGACACGCCGAACAGCGTGCCGGCGCCGAGGATCTCGCGCACCACGCCGAGCGCGAGCAGGCCGATGGTGAAGCCGGCACCCATGCCGGCGGCGTTGATCATCGCCGGCAGCGGCGGGTTTTTCGCCGCGTGCGCCTCGGCGCGGCCGAGAATGATGCAGTTCACCACGATCAGCTGGATGAAGGCGCCGAGCGCATCGTAGAGCGCGAGGCTGATCGCCTGGATCGCATAGTCGACCACGGTGACGAAGGTGGCGATGATCACGATATAGACCGCGATGCGCACCTCCTTCGGCGTGATGTCGCGCATCATCGACACCAGGCCGCAGGAGGCGATCAGCACCAGCGCAGTGGAAATGCCCATCGACAGCGCATTCTCCGCCGAGACGGTGACCGCCAGCGTCGGGCACATGCCCAGCACCATCACGAACACCGGGTTCTGGCGCCAGATCCCTTCCATGAATTCATCCCAGCCGCGAGTCGTCGTCGGAGTCATGATTTTGCCTTGAGAGTTTCCAGTTGCGGCACCACCTTCGGCAGCAGCACCTGCGCCGCGTCGTTGATGGCCTTGCCCACCGCGCGCGAGGTGATGGTGGCGCCGGCGATGGCGTCGATCTGCCACGGATTGGTCTTGGTGCCGTGCTTGACGGTCTTCACCTCGTGGGCCAGCGCGGAGAGATCGGCATTGAGCCTGGCGTCGAGCTTGACGAAGTTGGCGAGGAATTCCTTGTCGGTGAGAATCTTGTCACCGATGCCCGGGGTCTCGCGCATCGACACCACGCCGAGGCCGACGATGCACTGGCAGTCCGGCGAGTAGCCGAACATGATGCGCACGGTGTCGGCGTAGCCGCGGGCGGCGCCCTCGGCGGCGATGCCGGCCAGTTGGCCCTTTTCGTCGTAGGCGGCGAAGAACTTGACGGCGCCGGCCGCCGTGTCGCCAGCGCCGACTTTTTGAACACCCCCCGTCGGCAGCGCGACGAACTCGGCGATGGATTTGGCGGCAGGGATAACCTTGAACACGGCGCGCTCGGTGGCGATGCGCTTGTTGGCGGCCACGGCGTCGAAGGTGCTCTGGTAGGCGCCGACGATGATGAGGCCGCAGATGGCCGAGACCAGGCCGAGGGTGCGAATCATCGCGACGGTCGGGGTCGTCTGGACGGCGGGCGTGGGGGGGGCGTCTGCACTCATGATTTCTTCGGCTTGTTGCGCAGGAAGCGCTTCTTCGGCGTCACCGCGCCGGCATCCTCGCGCGAGATGTAGCCCGGATTAAGCGGATAAGTGGCACCCTTGCGCCGCTTGCCCATTCCCGTCATGGCGCTCTTGCCGAAGGGCGTCGGCTGGGTGATCTTCTCGATCAGCGGCGAGGCGGCGTTGGCGATGAGAATGGCGTACATCACGCCCTCGGGCAGGCCGCTGTAGTAACGGATCACCACGGTCAAGAGGCCGATCAGCGCGCCATAGACCCACATGCCCTTGGGCGTGACCGGCGAAGTCGCCATGTCGGTGGCCATGTACACCGCGCCGAGCACCAGGCCGCCCGAGAACAGCATGAAGAACGGGTTCGGATAGCGCAGCGGGTCGAGGCCGAAGAGGATCCACGCCGTGACGCCGGCGCTGCCGAGGATGGCCGCCGGAATGCGCCAGTCCAGGTAGCGGCGCGCAGCGAGGTAGGCGCCGCAGGCGAGGATCAGCAGCGGCGAGGGGCCGACGGCCATGTGGCCGGAGAGCGAGGTCAGCAGTTCGCCGGCGCCGGCCAGCACGCCGTCGAACTTCCATTTCGCCAGCGGCGTCGCGCCGGCCAGCGCGTCGAGATGCTTCGATTGCAGCCACGCCGCCGTGTCGGCCGGCAGCATGAAGGGCCAGGCCAGCGAGGACGGGATGAACTCGCCGAAGCGGCCGGCGAGGAGGGACGGCGTGTAGGTGGCAATGGCCGTGGGGAAGGCGGCCTGGACGAAGGCGCGGCCGACCAGCGCCGGGTTGAAGACGTTGAAGCCGATGCCGCCGAACAATGCCTTGCCCAGGGCGATGGCTGTGATGCCGGCGACCGCGCCCATCCACAGCGGAAAACCCGGCGGCAGCGTCAGCGCCAGCAGCAGGCCGGTGATGACGGCGGAAAAGTCGCTCAAGCTTCCCGCCTGCGTGCCGGTGCGGACGAAGAAGCGCTCGGTCAGCAGGCAGGCCGCGGTGACGACAACGATCGAGGCCAGCGCCGACAGGCCGTACTGGAATACATAGAAGGCGCAGATCGGCAGCAGCGACCACACGACGTGGCGCATGATCTTCTCGACCGTGCGCGGGCCGCTGACGTGCGGAGCGGAGCGAATTTCGATGGAGGCAGTCATGATTCAGGCCACGGCCTTTTCGCGCAGTATTTGTTTCGCTACCCGGAACTGCTGGACCAGCGGAATGTTGGAGGGACAGACGTAGGTGCAGCAGCCGCACTCGAAGCAGTCGCCGAGATGATAGTCGCTGCCCATCAGGTCGTACTCGCGCTTGGCGGCGAGCATGCCCAGCGTCGAGGGATTGAGGCCCATCGGGCAGGATTCGACGCACTCGCCGCACTTGATGCAGGGGTAGGTGTGGCGCGCCTCGCGCTCCGTCATGTCCTCGCGGCGGAACACCAGCACGCCGGAAACGCCCTTGGTGATCGGCACGTCGAGCGAGGCAATGGCCTGGCCCATCATCGGCCCGCCGAGAATCACCTGGCGCGCCGCCATGGCATCGACCGCGCCGGCATGGTCGAGCACGAACTTGAGCGGCGTGCCCAGCGCCACGCGGTAATCGCCGGGCCGCGCCACGCCGGGGCCGGTGACGGTGACGACGCGCTCGGTCAGGCCCTGTCCCGCCGGCAGCAGGCGGCCCAGCGCGGCCAGCGTGCCGACATTGTTCACCACCATGCCCATCGACAGCGGCAGCGCGCCCGAGGGCACCTCGACGCCGAACAGCGCCATGATGAGCATTTTCTCCGAACCCTGCGGGTACTTGGTCGGCACCAGCTCGGCGTGAATCTCGCCCTCGGCGACCGTGCCGGCGCGAACGATGGCATCACGCAGGGCGGCCCGCGCGTCGGGCTTGTTGTCCTCGATGCCGACGATGGCGCGCACCGCGCCGGTGACGCGCATGGCATAGCGGATGCCGCGAACGAGATAGTCGGACTCTTCGATCATGACGCGGTGGTCGCAGGTGAGATACGGCTCGCACTCGCAGCCATTCACCACCAGCGTATGTACCTTGGCCTGCTTCGGCACGGTGAGCTTGGCGTGCGTCGGGAAGGCCGCGCCGCCCAGGCCCACCATGCCGGCATCCCACACCGCCTGCAGGATGTCGTCGCCGCTGGCGGCGGCCATGTCGCGCGGCTGGCCCCACAGATCCTCCTGCGAAGCACCGGCATGGGCGCGGATGACGATGCTTTGGGTCCACGGCCCTCGCGCCGACGGCCGCAGCTCGATGGCCTCGACCACGCCGGTAACCGGCGCATGGTGCGGCACCGACAGCCAGTCGTCGCTGCGAGCCACCGGTTGACCGCGGACTACTTCCTCGCCCACGCGCACGACGACGCGCGGCGGCTTGCCGATGTGCTGCGACAGCGGCACGATCACCTTCGGCGGGAAGGGCAGGCGGCGGATGGCGCGGCCGGCCGTGACCTTGTTCGAGGGCGGATGCACGCCGCGCTGGAAGGCTTCGCCGCGGAAGTAACTGAGGAGCTTCATGTCAGTGGCTCCACCGCGCTTCGCGCCACCGGCGACGCATGAAACATCTTGTTCGTTGGGGGTCTGAGCACGCCAAGGGTGGCGGGTAGCCGACGCTGCTCATGTCACCCGGGCAGGGCTGCGCCCGGCCCTCCCTCTTTACTTCGCTGCGTCGGCTACCCGCCACCCTTGGCGGAATACGCGGGAGCTTTGCGACGGCCAAACACCCACGGACACCCCCGATCGGGCCGGTGGGGTGCTCTGCATAGCGAAGTAAAGGAGGAGGAGGCGGTCGAAGACCGCCGACGGGGGACATGAGCGGCGCAGAGCACCCCACCGGCCCGATCACGCACCAAACGTCGTGTTTCATCCCAGTCAGCTCAGTTGTACTTCGCCGCCCGCGCGATGAGCTTCTCGATGCCCGGTTCGCTCATGTTCCACGGCGTGCCGGGATGCAGGCAGCCGGCGGTGCATTTTTCGGCGGCCTTGACCAGATCCGCGTACTTCGCGCCTTTCGGGTTGATGACGATGGCCAGCTTCTGCTCGTTGTAGGCGAAGGCCTTGGGCGCGATGGTGGTGCATTCGTCGCAGGCGGTGCACTCGGGCGTTTCGATCCACACCGGATCGTAGCCGTCGGCCGATGCTTCCGCAATAGTCGGCGCTGGCGGGACGGCGGCAGTGCCGCCCGCCATGCCGAGGCTGGCGGTGATCCTGGCCAGCAGATCGGCGCGGACGCGTTCGACCATGGCCTCGGCATCCTCGCCGCCCTTGCCGGTCGCGGCGATGTCCTTGAGCTGGCGCCAGAAATGCAAGCGCTCTTCGGACGCGCGCGCCAGTTCCTCGGTGACCAGCAGCCGCATCAGCCGGTTCTTGCCGTCGACGGCCCATATGTAGGGGAACCTGCCGTCGCGGCTGTCGGCGTCGAGCTGAAGGAAATCCGCCAGCGGCAGCATGTCGTCGTTCCACGTCTCGGGCGGCGCCTTGCGGAACTGCTTGGAAAAGCGCGCCTCCGTCGCGGCGAAATCGGCGAAGGTCATCGGCAGCGTCATCGTCGCGGGCGCGCCTGCCTCGTCCCTGTACTTGAGCGTGTAGATCGGCCAGTCCTCGTCGGGCGCCGGGTTGCCTTCGAGGCTGACGCACTCGCTGAAGGTGACGCCGGCATCGGGATCGAAGCGGAACAGCGGGTAGGCGCGACTCTCGACGGCGAGCTTGCTCTGGTCCACGCTCTTGTCGTCGCCGACGCCATGTTCGGGCGGGCAGACGGCGTAGATGTTGAACAACGCCGGGCGACGGCTGTTGAGGCCGTCGATGTAGCTTTCGATCAGGTGCGTCGGATGGGCGATGGTGCCCTGCATGACATAGGAGGTGCGGTGCGCCATGCCGATCAGCGCGATCTCCTTGCGCGTCTCCTGCTTGCCGCGCTGGGCGACGCCGAAGGGCGCCATGTCGGAAACCTGGCTGATGAATCCCGACGTACAGGCCTGGCCGCCGGTGTTGGAATACACCTGCGTATCGACCACCAGCACCTTGATCGGCATGCCCGACATCAGCGCGCGCGAGAGGTTCTGGAATCCGATGTCGTACATGGCGCCGTCGCCGCCGATCGACACCACCGGCGGGCACAGCCGCCACTCGTCGGCGGAGAATTTCTGCCAGGTGAAGCGGCGGAAGAAATCGTCGTCGCGCTCGGGCAGATAATCGCCGGCCAGTTCCTTCTCGGCCCGGCGCACGGCCTTGAAGCCCTCGGCCATCTTGGCCATGTGGCCCTCGAAGACGCCCATCGCGACGCTTGGCGAGTCCTGGAACAGGTGCGATGTCCAGGGGAAGGGATAGGGGTGGAAGGGATAGGTCGCGCCCCACACCGAGGTGCAGCCGGTCGAATTGACCACGCCCATGTCGGCGCGGCCGCGCCGGCTCGGGCCCTCGACGTAGCGCCATTTGAGGTCCTTCAGTTTCTCCAGCAGCTGCGCGGTGTTCTTGACCCAGGCCGGGTCGAGCGGCTGCGAGGGCTTGTTTTCGCCCAGCTTGGCGGCAAGATTCGACAGGGTGAGGTCGTGGTAGCCGGTGGCCTCCACCGCCTTGATCACGGCACCGGCGTCGGAGAGATCCACCGCCGCGGCCAGCTTGATCCGCATGTGCTGTTCGAGGCGGACAATCAGGTCGTCGAGCTTCTCGACAAAAGCTTTGACGCGGGGCTGCATCAGCGCGCTGACGGTCGAAGTGAATAGGTGGATCGCCGTCTTCTCGCCGCAGCCGAGGCAGGCACCGTCGCCGCAGTTCATCGAATTGTAGTTGTGCTTGTCGAGCAGCAGCGTCTCCAGCGCGCCGATCTTCTCGTCGAGGCTGTCGATGCGACTGTATTCCTTGGCCGTGGTCGGCAGGGACAGCCAGATGTTCCAGTCCCGGCGCAGCTTGTCGGTCGACTCCTCGGTCTGCGTCACCATCTTCAGCGCGTCGTCCTCGCACACCGTCACGCACAGCGCGCAGGCCTTGCAGGTGTAGGGGTTGATGGTGATGGAGAAGAGGCCGCCAGAACCCTTGGCCTTCTTTTCCTTCTGCGCCCAATAGGGCTTGGTGGCGGCAAACTGGAAGCCGGCGAGCTGGACCTGCAACAGCGTGAACTCGGCTGCGAGGGCGGCGCGATCAGCCTCCGGCGTTTCGCTGACCACCTCGCCCATGGCCCGATCGATGAGCGGTCGCACCGCCCCGCCTTCGCGGTCTATCAACGCACGCAACTTCTTCTCGGCGCCGCGCACGGCGCGGCGAAGGAAACGGGTCGGCGTGCCGGAAGTCTCGATGCGGTTGACGGCGGTATTGAAGACGTCGGCAATCGAATTGACCAGGCCGGGAATTGCCGAGTCCGGGCACTCCGTGTAGCAGTTGCCGCAGGCCGTGCAGTTCTCGGCGATCCACACCGGGTGCTCGAAACGGATGCCGGTCATGTCGCGGAACACGCCGGTGGCCGCCGGCACCAGCGAGGCACCGATGAAGGGATCGACGAGGTTGTCGTTGCCCTTGCCGGTGGCGTAGAAATGGCCGGTCTGCTCCCAGAAGCGGTGGATGTCGGCCACCTTGCCGTCGGTCTCGGGCAGCTGGCGCAGCATGATGGGCAGGCCGGCGTCCTTCCTGGCCAGCTGCTTCTGCGTCACGCCGACTTCCTTGGCGGTGATCTCCGTCAGCTCGGTGTAGCCGCGGCGCACCACGCGCAGGTTGCCCTCGACCACGCGCTTGCCCTTGCCGCCGAACTTGGCTTGCAGCTGGTTCTCGATGGCGGTAAACAGCGCGTCCTCGGTGAGGTTGGCGTTCTGCATCACCGGGCTGGCGGCGAAGAAGGCGCCCTGGAAGACGTTGCCCTGCATGCGCAGTTGCAGATCGGGCGAGCCGGCTTCCTCGCGGGCGATCTGGAAGGCATCGAGATGGAAGACGCGGATATCGTTGTCGACGATGAACTTCCGCGCCCACGGCGGGAAGTGGGCCCAGGTCTGCTCGCCGAGATTGGACTGGATGATGAAGGTGCCGCCCGTCTTCAGGCCCGAGAGCGGGTTGGAATGGCCGAAGACATTGGGGTCGGGCGAGAGCACGACATCGACATAAACGTACTCGCAGTTGATGCGAATCGGCTCGGGCGCGGCCGAGAGGTAATAGGTGGTCGGCTGGCCCTTCTTCTCCGAGCCGTATTTCGGGTTGGCCTTGATGTCCCAGCCGAGCAGTTCGAACAGCGTCACCGCCAGATTCTTGCCGGTGGTGATCGCGCCCCAGCCGCCGACGGAGTGCATGCGCACGGTGATGGCGCCCTTGGGCAGCAGGTTGGGATTCTCGGAGCCGCGCACGGCCAGCTTGCCGATGTGCGGATACTTTTCGGCGAGGTCCTGCTGATGGATCTCGTCCTTCGGGTTCAGCGGGTCGCGGACGAAGTCGATGGAGAGATAGAAGAACTTTCGCTTCGCGCCCTCGGGCAGCATGTTCTCGATGGCGCCGATCAGCGCCTCGGGCTGCATGTCGCGCGAACCCAAGCCGTAGCAGCCCGAGTACAGGCGCGGCATGTCGCCGGCGGCAAACGAGGCATAACCGGGGAAGGGCAGCTCGCTCACCTGGCCAACCGGGTTGGCCATGCCGTTTTCCATGCACTTGCCAACGGTGGCGCGCACCTCGCGCATCAGCGGCAGATCCTCGGCCAGCGGCTGGTCGGTACGCTCGAGCACCGTCACGCCCTTCTTGCCGCGCAGCGCATGGCCGAGCAGGTCGCCGGGGAAAGGACGGAACATGGCGATATTCACCACGCCAACCTTGAGCTTGCGTGTCTCGCGCAGGTAGTCGGCGACGGCCTCGGCCTGCACGATCATGCTGCCCATGCCGACGATCAGCCAGTCGGCGTCCTCGGTCTTGTAGGTGGCGACGCGGCTGTAGCGACGGCCGGTCAGCCCGGCGTACTCTTCCATGCAGGCGTCGGTGATGTCCGCGATGTGGTCGAAGAAGTAAGGCCTTTGACCCGCGGTAGCCTGCATGTAGGCATCCTGGTTCTGTACCGAACCCGAGAGCAGCGGGGTGTCGACGTCCCAGATCGCCGGCACGCGGCGACGCTTGGGGCCATAGAGCATGGCCTGGGCGGGCGTCGGCGTGTCGATGATGTCATCGGGCTTGCCGAGGAACTCGGCCACCAGCTCGCGCTCGGGCAGCAGCGCGGATTCGATCAGGTGGGTGGTAAGGAAGCCGTCCTGGCCGATGATGGCCGGGGTGAGCGAAAGCTCGGCCACCTTGCGGCCGATGAGGTTCAAGTCGGCGGCCTCGGTGGCGTTCCTGGCCATGACCTGAATGAAGCCGGTGTCGTCGATGCAGTGGTAATCGTCGTGGCCGCAATGGACGTTGAGCGAGGCCTTGGTAATGGCGCGGCAGCCCATGTTGAGCACGTAGGGCAGGCGCTTGCCGACAGCGGCATAGAGCGATTCGTGCATGAAGGCCACGCCCTGTCCGGACGAAAAATTGACGGCGCGCAGGCCGGTCATCGACATGCCGGCGGTAACGCCCGCGGCGGCGTGCTCGGACTCGGGCTCGATGAAGATCAGCGGCTTGTCGGAGATGTTGAGGTGGCCGGCCGCGACTTCCTCGGCCCAGTACTCGCCCATCTGTGTCGAGGGCGTGATCGGGTAGGCGCCGGCGGCGTCCGACGCCTCGCGCTCGACGTGAATGACGGCGGTATTACCATCGACGGCGTCGCGCACGCCGGGATATTTCACCGTCCTGGCTTCCGGGCTGCCCGGGTCGGCGAGGGAGAAGAGTTTCTTGAGCATGGACATGGCGGGTTTCCTCAAACTGAATTTATTACGCGCGGTCGCCGGCGGGCTCTCTCAGTGCGGCACGGGCAGCGGCTCGTTGCGCAGGATCTTCTTGGCGGCGGCGCCCTTGACGGGTGTGTCGGGCTTGTCGAACCAGACGATGGCGCCCGTCGGGCAGCGTTCGATCGGTTCGCGCGTGGCGCGGTCGTTCCAGTCGTAATTGATGGTGGCGAGGTTGCCCACGAGCTGCATCAGCTTCGGTGGCGCATCGGCCACGCACTTGCCGCAGGCGGTGCACGCCACTTCGCAGGCGGCCTCGGCCGTGTCGCCGTCGGCCTGGCTCTTGCAGGCCACCCACAGCTTGCGCGAAACCGGCTCCAGGCTGAACAGGCCCTTGGGGCAAACCTCGACGCAGTCATTGCAGGCCGAGCATTTTTCCGAATCGACCAGCGGCAGGCCGTGGCGATCCATGACGATCGCATCGAAGGTGCATACCGTGGCGCAGTCGGCCAGGCCAAGGCAACCCCAGGCGCATTCCTTGCCGCCGCCGGACACCACCGCCGCCGCGCGGCAGGTCTTCAGTCCCTCGTAGCGGGCGCGCAGGAAGGCCACGTGGTGGCCGCCGCCGCAGGCCAGCCGCGCCACTTTTTTTTCCACCGCGCCGGCCGCGACGCCGAGCAGATCGGCGATGCCCTGCCGCTGCTGCGGCGAGCTCACGGTGCACTGGGCGGGAATGATGTCGCCGCCGACCACCTTCTCGGCGAAGTCGCGGCAGCCGGCCTGGCCGCAGGCACCGCAGTTCGATTTCGGCAGCAGCTCCTCGACCGAGGCTATGCGCGGGTCTTCCCAGACGTAGAGCTTCTTGTTGGCAAAGGCGAGGAGCCCAGCCAAGGCGACGCCGAGCGCGGCCATGAAGGTTCCCGCAACCATCAGGTTCGATAATGACTCCATCCGCGCCTGTCCTCTCCACCGCCGGACAACCATGAGTTTGTTGCTGCGACCGCACAATGCCCCACGCCAAGCGCCAGCGCGTTGACATGGAACAAAGGATCACCGCAGTGCAGCAACGCCACTTCGAATCCAGCCGTCCGCAGCCTTGGGGGCGCGAACGGCGGATTCCATCACGGCGTAGCCGGGAGTTGCTCCCGGCCTACTGGGAGGTTGGGCACCTTAACGCCCAACCCGCGGACACGAGGAACTGGGTGGCGCCCCTCATGTTTGTGACGTGTCTACTATAAGACACTTGTCGCAACGCACAAATGTATTTATTTTATGGGTGGCAGCAGGGTTTTTATTGCCTCGGGGGGGGGCGAGGCGGGCTACCCGAAGCGCAACTCCGGATTCCGGAGCGCCTCGATCTCCTCGACCGTTGATTCGCGGCCAAGCAGGACATTGCGGTGAGGGAAACGGCCAAAGCGTTCTATGGCCGCGCGGTGGCGCAGGGCGTAATCGTAGGCGGCGTCGAAGGCCTCGTCCTGCGCTTCGCGGCGCAGGCCGGCGAACAGGGCGACCGAGCGCTCTTGGTCGAGCAGGGCTTCGCTGTGCTCGAAGGGCAGGAAGACGAACCAGCGCTGGAGCGGCGGCAGGTTCTTGTCGCGGCCGCGGCTTACCAGCCGCTCGGCTGCGGCCAGTGCCGCGGCGTCGCCGGCGAAGGCGCGCGCCGTATCGCGGAAAATGTTGCGGGGGAACTGGTCGAGCAGCAGGATGCGCGCCAAACTACCCTCGGCCGTGACTTCCCACTCCGTCAGCTCGTCGCTCAGTGCGGTCTCGACCAGCGTGCCGAAGCGGCTGCGGATTTCCGCGTCGAAGGCCTCGTCCTTGCGGAACCACTCACGGCGAAAACGACCGTGCCGTGCGTGATCGGCAGGCAGGAACCAGAAGTCGAAAACGGCCAGGGCGGCAGTCGGCAACGTGATGGTCGGAAGCATGCCACGATGATAGCAGCCCCTCCAACGAACCCCGTTCGGCCTGAGCAGGATATTCGCCCGCAGGTCGAAAGGCGCTCACCCAGATGAACGTGCAACTCACCAACGTCATCACCGACGAGACGGGCATGAAGATCATCCGCGCCATCGTTGCCGGCGAGCGCGACCGCAGGGTCCTCGCGCGGTTGAGGAACTACCGGGTACATGCCAGCACCGAGCAGATTGCCGGACTCGACACCGGGATCGAGGTGCTGCTCGACGCGATGCGTATCTTCGACAAGACGCCAGCGGCCAACGCCAACAAGGGACGCCGCAAGAACACCCGGCCTTTGACGGCAGGCTTGCACGCATT
>JAUYFI010000139.1 GCA_030691075.1 Sulfurisoma sp.
GCCGCTGTCGCTGACTTCGATGCGCAACACGGCATTCTTGATGCGCGCGCGGATGCCGATCTCGCCGCCGCCCAGTTTCGGTTCAATGCCGTGACGCACCGCGTTCTCCACCAGCGGTTGCAGCAGCATCGGCGGGAAGGCTGAGCGACTGGCATCTTCAGAGACCTCGATATGCCAGTTCAGGCGTTCGCCGAAACGGATCTTCATGATTTGCAGGTAATTCTCCAGCATGTCCAGTTCGTCGCCCAGCGTCGCGCTGTCGCTGCGCGCACGCGCCAGGGCCACGCGCAGCCAGTCGTTGAGGCGTTCCAGCAATTGTTTCGCCAAGGCTGGATCGCCGTCGATCAGGCTGCCGACGTTGGCCAGGGTGTTGAACAGGAAATGTGGCTCGATCTGCGCCTGCAGCAGCTTGAGATGCGCCTCGACCGCGCGTCTTTCGCTCTCGCTCTCGATGAGCTGTCGCTGCTTCACTTCCGCTTCGATCCGTTCGGAGAGCAGCACCGCGATGACCCCGATGAGGCCGAAGAATACGCCAAGCACCATGAGTGTCCAGGCTTGCGAATCGCTCCAACTTCCCTCCCCGGTAATGGCAAAAGCTATTGTCAGGCCGATGACCACACTGGCTGGGAAGGAGGCCGCCAAGGCCGCCCAGCGCCCAATGCCGCTCCTCATGTAAGTGAGCAGCGGAAGATTGACCAACAGCACGGACAGGCCGATGCACTGTGAATAGATGAGGTTGTGCTGGAACAGGATATGCGGCAACAGCATGGTCAACACGCCGGCGATGGCGGTGTTGAAAACGAGCGTGGCGACCAGGTAGGACAGTGTCTTCTTCATGAAAGAATTATCCGTGCGCACTCACGGCAGCGCAATCTTCAATCCCAGCATCACGCCGCGCTGGAACAAGGCGGAGAATTCCTGCCGCGCGTTGCCCTGCGGCAGCACCGCCAACAAGAAGGCACTGACTTTGCTGCTGAGAACGGTTTCGCCATAGCCGGCGAACTCGTTG
>JAUYFI010000143.1 GCA_030691075.1 Sulfurisoma sp.
GCGATGCGCGGTCATGCCCTGTTCGCTGTGCATGGGCAACAGCAACAGGGGCTTGCCGGCCAGCAGCATGGCCGCCGTGGTGCCGTGGCCGCCGTGGCAGATCGCCAGTTCGCAGGCCGCGCGCGCTCCCTCGATATCCACCGGCGCTTCGGAAAAGCGCAGCGTGGCCGAGGCGAAGCGGGTGAGCGTGTCGCGCGAGGCCCCCGGCACATGGGCGAGCACGCGAACCGGCGCATCGCGCAGCGCCGCCAGCACACGGTCGAGCGCGGCATAGCCGGGCTTGAGGTAGGCGAAGACGCGCGGTGCATCGCCTGCCGGCCAGGCGGCGGGCGCACCCTGCCCGAGCGCGAACAACGGGCCGATGAATTCGCCGCCGGCGCGCCCAGGGTAATGGTCGAGTTCGGCGAACGAGCAGAAAAGGCTCGCATCGCAATCAAGAAGTTCGGCCAGGCAAATCAGGGGCGGCGCGCCGAGCGCGAACAGGACCTCGTTTGCCACCTGGCGCACGCGCTCTTCGGAATCCGCCTGGCGTGCCGGATTGCCGCGCTGCCACCAGCGAAACAGCGGCAGCGGCCGGGTCGCCGGCGGGATGCAGAAGCCGTCGCCGAGATTGACACGGGGCAATTGCAGGCCGCGCGTGGCCAGCAGCGCGGTGGGGGCGTGGTCCATCACCAGCATGTCGGCGCGCAAGGCTTCGAGCAGGTTGCGCCAGGCGCGGGCGATACCGGTCAGGGCGCGCGGATTGAGAAACCCGAAACGCATCAACAACTCGGCATAGCCGGCCGCTTCCGGCAGGTTGGTGACCTGCCCGGTCCACAAGGGCGCCTGGAACCAGGCAATGTCGTGCGGCGCCAGCAGCACCTCGGCGCCCAGCAGTTCGCGGGCCACGAACACTGGCTGGTGGCCGCGGCGCCGCAGCTCCAGCGCCACCGGCAACATGCGCGCGAGATGCCCGTAGTCGCCGCCCAGTTTCCACGCAAAAACGATTCGCGCCATGGCTCGATTGTAGGCGACAGGCCCAAGAAAAACGGCACCCGGAGGTGCCGTTCGGTCATGCCGTCCGAGGCAGTGTCAGACCTGCTTCTCGCGTTTCCGGCGGCGCGCGGCTGCCAGACCGCCGAG
>JAUYFI010000144.1 GCA_030691075.1 Sulfurisoma sp.
CGCCGCCATCACGTTGCCCAGCGCCACGGCCACGGTGAGCAGGGCGCCGAGGCGGTCGATGGAGGCTTCCAGCAGCAGGTGGACAGCATCGAAGCCGGGCGTGCCCGGCATGCCCACGATGGCCAGGCCGCCGAGCAGGAAACTCGCGCCGATGAAGGGAATGCGGTCGAACAGGCCGCCCAGTTGATCGAGTACCGTGGTGCGGGTGCGGCGATAGACGAAACCGACCATGAACAGCATCACCGTCATGGCCAGGCCGAAGTTGACCGCCAGCAGGATGCTGCCCTGGAAGCCCTCGGCGTGGAGCGAGAACAGCCCGATCATCAGCAGGCTGGTGTGGCTCACCACGGCAAAGGCCATCAGGCGGCGCAAATCGCTTTGCAGGAAAGCCAGGAAGGCGGCGTAGAACACCCCCACTGCGGCGAAGGCCACGGCGAAGCTGTGCCATTGCACCACCGCATCCGGGACGATGGGGAACACGAAGCGCACCAGGCCGTAGATGCCGACCTTGACGCCAAGCAGGATAGCCGGGGCGATGGCGACATTGCCGTGCTGTGTTACCCAGGGCAGCCAGCCGTGCAAGGGAAAGATCGGGGCGCGAATGCCCAATCCATAGAACAGCAGGAAGAAAATAACCGAACCGACCGCGCCACTGATCGGCACGGCGCTCAGGTCGGCCAGTTCGAAGCTCCAGTCGCCCCCCGTGGCTTCGGCGTGGAACCAGCCCAGCAGCAGGGTGCCCATCAGCAGCAACAACAAGCCGGTGCCCTGGAACTGGTAGAAACGCGCCAGCATGGTGTCTTTTTCCGGCGAGGTGGCCCAGTTCCACAGCAGATAGCCAACCAGGCCCAGTTCCAGCGCGGAGGCGAGCACGAACCACAGCAGGTTGGTGGTCACCAGCAGCGACATCAGCACGCCCTCCACCGCCAGGATGACCGCCAGCAGGCGCGCCGGCTCGGCCAGGCCGCGCACCAGGCTGTAGATGGTGAGCAGCAGCACCAGCAACGCGGTGAGCAGGACGAACAGTACGGTGACGCCATCGGCGGCGGCATGATAGGAAAAGGGGTCGAGCAGGACCAGTTTTTCGGCCAACTGGAAGGCGGGCGAAGCAGCCTTGATAGTGCGGAACAGGTCGATCGCCAGCAGCAGCTCGATCAGCGCGATGCCCCGGCCAAGCGCTACTGTTTCGCGCCGCTCGCCGAGCAGCAGCAACAGGCCGGCGCCCAGCAACGGAACCAGCTGCAGCATGCCGAGAATGGGGTAGACCGCCTGCTGGGTCCAGTGTATTTCGTTCAGGATCATCCCGGATTGTCCATTGGAATGCACGAGCATGTAGGAGCGCCGCCCCCGGCGCGAATGTGGCCGAAAATCGCGGCAAAATCCCATCCCCATCCTAACCTTCCCCTTGAAGGGGAAGGGACGATCGCTCTCTCTCCCCGTGGGAGAGAGTTGGAGAGAGGGCTGGCGCCGCTCCCACAGCAGTGTTTTGGCTCTAATGGATAATCTGGGATCATTTACAGAATCACCACCAGGGTTGCCATGATCAGCAGCAGCAGATAGCGCGGCTGGGAGAGCAGCCCTTCCATCGCCAGCAAATAGCTGCCGATGTGATCCAGCATGCGGCTCAGCCGGCTATCGCCGCCCTGGAGCAGCAGGCGCGATTCAAAGTGGTGCAGTTTGAGCGCTACCCACTCCAGCAACGCCCCGGCCAGACCGCTGCCGCGCACGATTTTATCCTTGTCCCGCTGTTTGCCGCTGGCCACGAGGAAAGCGGGAACGCCCGCCGATTCGGGCAGGCCAACCAGACGGCTGACCACGTGGTCGTCCAGGTTGCGCACGTCGCGCGCCAGCTGCCGGGTGGGGCGCACCAGCAGCCAGTCGCCCAGGTTTT
>JAUYFI010000147.1 GCA_030691075.1 Sulfurisoma sp.
GCCGCTGAAGTAGGCTCTGACGCTGGCGCTATCCATCAGCGCTTGATGGCCCGATGCCCGATGTCGCGCCGAAACTGCATGCCGTCGAAGCGGATGTCGTCGGCGATTTCGTAGGCGCGCTTCTGCGCGCTTTTCACGGTATCGCCCAGTGCGGTAACACAGAGCACGCGCCCACCGGCGGTGACGACCTGGCCATCCTTGAGTGCCGTGCCGGCATGAAAGACATGGCTGTCGCCGGTCGATTTTCCGAGTCCGTGGATGACATCGCCCTGGCGTGGTGTTTCCGGGTAATTGTGTGCGGCGAGCACGACGCCGAGCGCGACGCGGCGGTCCCACGCGGCTTCGACCTTGTCGAGCCGCCCGTCGATGGCGGCGTCGACGAGATCGACGAGATCGGTCTTCAGGCGCAGCATGATGGGCTGGGTTTCCGGGTCGCCCATGCGGCAGTTGAATTCGAGCACCTTGAGCGAACCGTCGGGCTTGATCATGAGTCCGGCGTAGAGGAAGCCCGTGTAGAGGATGCCGTCTTTTTCCATGCCGTTGATCGTCGGCATGATTACCTCGCGCATGACGCGGGCGTGGATTTGCGGCGTGACCACCGGCGCCGGCGAGTAGGCGCCCATGCCGCCGGTGTTCGGGCCGCAGTCAGAGTCCTGCAGGCGCTAGTGATCCTGGATGGTGGCGAGCGCGAGGTCGTGGGCGCCATCGGCCATGACGATGAAGCTGGCTTCCTCGCCGTCGAGGAACTCCTCGATGACGACGCGGGCGCCGGCATCGCCCATCGTGTTGCCAACCAGCATGTCGTCGATGGCGGCATGCGCTTCGCCGACCAGCGTGGCGACGACCACGCCCTTGCCGGCGGCCAGTCCGTCGGCCTTGATGACGATGGGCGCGCCTTCGGCATCGATGTAGGCGTGAGCCTCGGCGGCATCGGTGAAGGTGCGGAACTTCGCCGTCGGAATGCCGTGGCGCTGCATGAACTGCTTGGCGAAATCCTTCGAGCTTTCGAGCTGGGCGGCGGCCTGGCTCGGGCCGAAGATGCGCAACTCGGCTTCGCGGAAGGCGTCGACCACGCCGGCGGCCAGCGGCGCCTCGGGGCCGACCACGGTGGCGTGGATGGCGTTGTCGCGGGCGAAGGCGACCAGCTCGCGTATGCCCGTGATGGGCAGGTTCTCGAGACCGTCCTCGTGTGCCGTACCGGCGTTGCCCGGCGCGACATAGATTTTCTGCACCCTGGGCGACTGCGCCAGCCGCCAGGCCAGCGCATGCTCGCGGCCGCCGGAACCGATGACGAGGAGCTTCATAAAATATTCCTTACCACGAAGACACGAAGGACACGAAGAACGGCCAAGTCGATTTTGGTTTTCTTGGTGATCTTCGTGTCTTCGTGGTTAATGTTTTCAATGTCTGAAGTGGCGGAAACCGGTGAAGACCATGGCGATGTTCTGCTCGTCGGCCGCCGCGATCACTTCCGCGTCGCGCACCGAGCCGCCGGGCTGGATCACCGCCGTGGCGCCAGCCTGGGCCAGCACGTCGAGGCCGTCGCGGAAGGGGAAGAAGGCATCCGACGCCACGACCGAACCCTTGACGCTCATCTTGTTGTTCTCGGCCTTGATCGCGGCGATGCGCGCCGAATCGACGCGGCTCATCTGGCCGGCGCCGACGCCGACCGTCATGCCGTCCCGGCAATAGACGATGGCGTTGGACTTGACGTACTTGGCGACGCGCCAGGCAAACAGCAGATCGCGCATTTCCTGCGTCGTCGGCACGCGCTTGGTGACGACCTTGAGGTCGCTCTGGGCGATGCGCGCCTCGTCGGCCGTCTGCACCAGCAGGCCGCCGCCGACGCGCTTGAAGTCGAAGACGCCGGAGGTGGCACCCATCGGCACGATCAGCACGCGCAGGTTTTGCTTGGCGGCGAACACGGCGCGCGCTTCGGCGGTGATCTCGGGGGCGATGATGACCTCGGCAAACTGGCCGGAGACGGCCTCGGCCGTGGCCTTGTCGATGGCGCGGTTGAAGGCGATGATGCCGCCGAAGGCCGAGGTCGGGTCGGTCGAGAAAGCGCGGCGGTAGGCTTCCTCGGCGGTCGCACCCAGCGCCACGCCGCAGGGGTTGGCGTGCTTGACGATGACGCAGGTCGTGGTGTCAAACGCCTTCACTGACTCCCACGCCGCGTCGGCGTCGCCGATGTTGTTGTAGGAAAGTTCCTTTCCCTGCAATTGCTGATAGCTGGCAATGCTGCCGGGCACCGCTACCGGCTCGCGATAGAAGGAGGCCTGCTGGTGCGGGTTCTCGCCGTAGCGCAGGGTGTCCGCCTTGTCGAAGGCCAGTTGCAGGCGCTCGGGGAAGGTGCCGCGCTTGTTGTCGGCGTCGAGGCTGGTCAGGTAGTTGGCGATGGCTCCATCGTAGCGCGCGGTGTGCACGAAGGCCTTCTTCGCCAGGTCGAGGCGGGTGGCGTAGGAGAGGACGCCATCATTGTTGCGGAGCTCTTCGGCGATGGCCGCATAGTCGGCTGGCTCGGTGACGACGGCGCAGCCGCCTTTTTCATTGCCGTGGTTCTTCGCCGCGGCGCGCACCATGGTCGGGCCGCCGATGTCGATGTTCTCGATGGCGTCCTCGAGCGTGCAGTCCTTCCTGGCGATGGCCTGCTGGAAGGGGTAGAGGTTGACGACGACGAGGTCGATGGCCGGGATGCCGTGCTTCTCCATCGTCGCCGCATGTTCGGCGTTGCCGCGGATGCCGAGGATGCCGCCATGCACCTTGGGATGCAGGGTCTTGACGCGGCCATCGAGCATCTCGGGGAAGCCGGTGTAGTCGGAGACATCGGTAACGACAAGCCCCGCGTCGCGCAGCAGCTTGGCGGTGCCGCCGGTGGATAGCAGCTTGACGCCGATAGCGGCGAGTTCGCGCGCGAAATCGACCGCGCCGTGCTTGTCGGAAACGCTGATTAGGGCCTGGGTGACTTTCATGGGGAGTGCCTCAAAGGAGATCGTGTTCGGTGAGCTTCTTGCGCAGGGTGTTGCGGTTGATGCCGAGCATCTGCGCGGCGACGGTCTGGTTGCCGCCGGCCTGCTTCATGATCACTTCGAGCATCGGCCGTTCGACGGCGGTCAGCACCATGTCGTAGATGGCGTGGGGCGCCTGACCGTCGAGGTCGCGGAAATAGCGGTTGAGACTGCGCTTGACGCAGTCGGTGATCTCGTTGCTCATGCAGCCTCTTTGTAGGTCAGTCGGTCGTTGGCGGCGGCATAGCCGAGGAAGAACTCGTCGGTGGCGGCCATCTGCTCCTCGACGCCTTGCAGCTGGTTCATGGCATGGCGGAAGTGCGAGGCGCCGACCAGGCCTTTGGTGTACCAGCCGATGTGCTTGCGCGCGATTTTGACGCCGGTCTGTTCGCCGTAGAAGGCATGGAGGTCGGCGAGATGGGCGCGCAGGATGGCATGGATATCGGAGACCCGCGGCGGCGGCGGCAGTTCGCCGGTCTTGAGGTAATGCTCGATCTCGCGGAACAGCCACGGCTTGCCCTGGGCGGCGCGGCCGATCATCACGCCGTCGGCCTGCGTGTAGTCGAGGACGAACCTGGCTTTCTGCGGTGTGGTGATGTCGCCGTTGGCGATCACCGGAATGCTCACCCGCGACTTCACCAGCGCGATGGTGTCGTACTCGGCGCAGCCCCGATACTGGTCGGCGCGGGTGCGGCCGTGGATGGCGATGGCGCGGATGCCGCATTCCTGAGCGATATGGGCGATCACCGGCGCGTTCCTGTTGTCGCGGTTCCAGCCGGTGCGAAACTTGAGCGTCACCGGCGTGTTCGGCACGGCATTGACGACCGCTTCGAGGATTTTTGCCACCAGCGCCTCGTTCTGCATCAGCGCCGAGCCGGCCATGACGTTGCAGACCTTCTTGGCCGGGCAGCCCATGTTGATGTCGATGATCTGGGCGCCCTCGTCGACGTTGTACTTCGCGGCTTGCGCCATCATCAAGGGATCGGCGCCGGCGATTTGCACCGAGATCGGCTCGACCTCGCCGTCGTGGTTGGCGCGGCGGCGCGTCTTGGCGCTGCCGTATAGCAGGGAATTCGAGGTGACCATTTCCGACACCGCCAAGCCGGCGCCGAGTTGCTTGCACAACTGGCGGAAGGGGCGATCCGTGACCCCGGCCATGGGCGCGACGAAAAGATTGTTGCGCAGCTGAAAGCCGAGAAAATCCATCGCGGGTCGGGGGATGTGATCGGGGGAAGGCGCGGATTCTAGCGCAAAGCGCCTAAAACTTGTGCAACAGGGAGGGACTTTGCCGGGTCTCGCCCCGGCGAGGCGGAGAGGAGGGAAAAGCACCCGTAGTCCCAGGGTTTTCGCCATCCCGCCAGTGCCGACCCTCAGCCGGCTTCTTCGATGACCCGCGCCCGCAACTGACCGCAGCCGCCATCGATGTCCTGGCCGGCCGACTGGCGCAGCTTGGCGAGGATACCGTGGCGATAGAGATGGAGCGACATCGCCGCCGCGCGCTCCCATGCGGGACGGCGGAAATCGAGGCCATCGACGACGTTGTAGGGAATGAAGTTCATCACCGCGTATTTCCCCGCGAGCAGCTTCACGATTCCTTCCAGTTCCTCGTCGCCGTCGTTGATGCCTTCGAGCAGCGTCCACTGGTACTGGATCGGGTAGCCAGTGGCTCGGGCATACTGCTCGCCGAGTTCCACCAGTTCGGCCGGATCGATGCGTTGTGCATTGGGCAGCAGGCGCTCGCGCAGTTCGGCGCGCGTCGAATGCAGCGATAGCGCCAGCGCCGGCTTGACGGGCCCGCGCGGCAGCCGCTCGAACACGCGGCGGTCGCCGACGGTGGAGAACACGAGGTTCTTGTGACCGATGCCGCCCGCTGTTCCCAGCAATTCGATCGCCTCGAGCACGTTGTCCATGTTGTGTGCCGGTTCACCCATGCCCATGAACACGACCTTCTTCACCACCCGCCGCGATCGGGCCAGCACCACCTGGGCGACGATCTCGGCGCTGCCGAGCTGGCGCAGCAGGCCGTCGCGGCCGGTCATGCAGAACACGCAGCCGACCGCGCAACCGACCTGGGTTGAGACACACAGGCCGTCCTTCGGCAGCAGCACGCTTTCTACTGCCTGGCCGTCGGCGAGTTCGACCAGCAGCCGCGAGGAACCGTCCTCGCCGGCGTGCTCGGAGCGCAGCCGCGCCAGCACCCCCAACTCCGCTGCAATGGCGGGTAGCGCGCCGCGGAGGGGCAGGGGGAGAAACAGCTCGGGCGCAACCGGGCCGCTGTCCAGCGGCAGCGCCTGCGTCCACGCCCGGAGCACGCGCTCTTCGTGGCAAGGCTTCGCGCCGTGGCCACGGAGTATCCGCCGGAGCCCCTCAATACGCATATCGAATCACTCTCCGGCCCTCGGGTTCACCGCCGCGATCTGCGCGGTGACATCCTCCGGGCGAAGGCGTTCGAACTCTGCCTCGCTCGCCAGCGGGAAGCCGCCGGCCGTCGCCAGCCCGGCTGCGAGCCGGGCGAAGCAGGTCCGCAATTCACCCTGCGGGCGCTCCCAGATGCGCGGCTCGAAATTGGCGTTGGCGATGACCGGGATGTCCTCGCCCAGTTCCCCGGTGGTGCGCGGCAGCTCGACCAGACCCTGTTCGAAACGGTCGCGGAAAGTGTCGGCGGACTGGAAGAGTTCGGGAATCATGGGCAGATCATTCCGGACGGCTTTTGTCCGGAATGATTTTCAGGCAGCGATCGCAGACCGACGATCCCTCGCGTAGCGCGTGGCCGTACTTCAGGCACTGCCGCTCCATCGCAAACAGCGCCAACTCCGATCTTTTCGAGGCAAGCACGAGGATGCAGAGGGTGGCCGCGATGAAAGCGATGTGTTCCCCGATCCCCGGCCCCATCCACTTCAACGCGAAGGGTTGCAGCAAGGATGCGATCAGCATGATGACTCCCGCCCCGATCACGAATACGGTGTTGGCGAAGTGCTTTGCCTTGGCTTGAAGTTCTTCTTTCGAGGGTGTCACGGCGGCTCCGGCTGAATGAAGGGTTGCAATCAGGCTGCCCAGTTTACCGCCTGTGCCGCCTTCCCTCCGTGCGCGGACGGGACTATATTGTTCGCGAAAGGAGGCGAGGGAGGCATGGATTCTTCATCCGTCATTCGCAAGACCGCCGCCGACTTGCGGCTTTCGCCCAACCTCGCCGATTACGCGGGCGAGCGGCGGGCGTTTGCGTGGGACCGCGCTCGCGCCGAGTTGATCGGTCTGCCGGGCGGCGGCCTCAATATCGCCCACGAAGCGGTCGAGCGTCATGCGAATGGGCCTTTGCGCGACAAGACCGCGTTTCGTTTTCTCGCGCGCGGCATACCCGCTCGCGACGTCAGCTTCGGCGAGTTGTCTCGGCTCGCCAGCCGCTTCGCCAATGTGCTGCGCCAGTTGGGCATCGGCAAAGGCGAGCGGGTCTTCGTGCTCGCCGGCCGCATCCCGGAACTCTACATCGCGGTGCTCGGCAGCCTGAAGAACGGCAGCGTCGTTTCGCCGCTGTTCTCCGCCTTCGGCCCGGAGCCCGTCGCCACGCGCGTGAATCTTGGGGCAGGCCGGGTGCTGGTCACCACCGACAGGCTCTACGAGCGCAAGGTCGCTTCGCTGCGCGACAAGATGCCGACGCTGGAACATGTGCTGCTGGTGGCCGAGGATGGCGGCAGCACGAACATCCCCGGCACGCTCGATCTGGCTGCGCTGATGGCCGAGGCCAGCGAGGTCTGCGAGGTCGAGCCGACCGGCGCCGAAGACATGTCGCTGCTGCACTTCACCAGCGGAACCACCGGCACGCCGAAGGGCGCCGTGCATGTGCATGGCGCCGTCGTCACCCACTACGCCACCGGCCGCTACGCGCTGGACCTGCATGCCGACGACATCTACTGGTGCACCGCCGACCCGGGCTGGGTCACGGGCACCTCGTACGGCATCATCGCGCCATTGCTGCATGGCGTGACTTCGATCATCGACCGCGAGGAATTCGACGCCGAGCGCTGGTACGGCATCCTGCAGGACGAGGCCGTGACGGTCTGGTACACGGCGCCGACGGCGATCCGCATGCTGATGAAAGCCGGTGCGGAGATTCCGCGCAAATACCGCTTCCCGAGCCTGCGCTTCATCGCCAGCGTCGGCGAGCCGCTCAACCCCGAGGCGGTGCGCTGGGGCAGGGATGTGCTGGGCCTGCCGATCCACGACAACTGGTGGCAGACGGAGACCGGCGGCATCATGATCGCCAACACGCCGGCCTTCGACATCAAGCCCGGCTCGATGGGGCGGCCCTTGCCGGGCATCGATGCGGCCATCATGCGCCACCGCGAAGACGGCACGGTGACGGTGATCGACGAACCCGACGTCGAGGGCGAACTGGCCCTGAAGCGCGGCTGGCCCTCGATGTTTCGCGGTTATCTCAACAACGAGGAACGCTACCGCAAGTGCTTTGCCGGTGAGTGGTACCTCACTGGCGACCTGGCGAAGCGCGATGCCGACGGCTACTTCTGGTTTATCGGCCGCACCGACGATGTGATCAAGTCGGCCGGCCACCTGATCGGGCCGTTCGAGGTCGAGAGCGCGCTGATGGAACACCCGGCGGTGGCCGAGGCCGGCGTGATCGGCAAGCCCGACCCGGTGGTGGGCGAGGTGGTCAAGGCTTTCGTTTCGCTGAAGCAGGGCTTCGTCGAAAGCGAGGCCCTGCGCATGGAACTGCTCGGCCATGCCAGGAAGCGCCTTGGCGCGGCGGTGGCGCCGAAAGAGATCGCCTTCCTACCGTCGTTGCCGCGCACGCGCAGCGGCAAGATCATGCGGCGGTTGCTGAAGGCGCGGGAACTGGGGTTGCCCGAGGGCGATCTTTCCACGCTCGAGGGCGGGGGCTGAAGATGAAACTTGCACCGTTGCGGGTGCGTGCTCGGGACGATGGGGCATTCTGCTCCGCTCATGTCCCCCGGCATCGGCCTTTGGCCGATGCCTCCTCCTTTACTTCGCTGCGCAGAACGCCCCACCGTCCCGATCGGGTAGCGCCGTGGGTTCTTGGCGATTCAAGGGCGCCGGCGTGTCCAGCCAAGGGCGGGGGGTGGCCGCCGCAGCGAAGTAAAGGAGGAGGGCCGGGCGCAGCCCGGACCGGGGGACATGAGCAGCGGCGGCCACCCCCTGCCCTTGGCGCGCTCCGCAACCCAACGAAGCCAGTATTTCAATCGTCGCAGGTGGCCTGCGGTGCAATGGGATAACTGACATGACCGTCGATCACCACGCCCCGCCGCCACCCACCGGCCCCGTGCCCTGGGACAGAGACTTCGCCCTGCGCCTGCTGACCGACATGGTGCGCATCCGCCGCATGGAGGAGAAATCGGCCGAGATGTATGGCGCGGGCAAGATTCGCGGCTTCCTGCATCTCTATATTGGCGAGGAGGCCGTCGCGGTCGGCGCCCTGCATGCGCTGATCCCCGATGACAACGTCGTCGCCACTTACCGCGAGCATGGCCATGCGCTGGTGCGTGGCATGGGCATGGGCGCGATCATGGCCGAGATGTTCGGCAAGCAGGAAGGCTGCGCGCGCGGACGCGGTGGCTCGATGCACCTGTTCGATGCGAAGACGCGGCTCTACGGCGGTAATGCCATCGTCGGCGGTGGGCTGCCGGTTGCCAGCGGGCTCGCGCTGGCGGCGCGCATGCAGGGCGAACAGCGTCTCACCGCCTGCTTCTTCGGTGACGGCGCGGTGGCCGAAGGGGCCTTCCACGAATCGCTGAATCTCGCGGCGCTGTGGAAACTGCCGGTGCTGTTCTGCTGCGAGAACAATCTCTACGGCATGGGCACGGCGATCGAGCGCAGCGAGTCGCAGACCGATCTCTGCGTCAAGGCAGCCTCCTACAACATGCCGGCGCTGCGGGTCGATGGCATGGATGTCGTCGCGGTGCATGAGATCACGAAAGAAGCCGTGGCGCGCGTGCGCGCAGGCCGGGGGCCGGTGTTCGTGGAATTTCAGACCTACCGCTTCCGCGCCCACTCGATGTTCGATGCCGAGCTTTACCGGCAGAAGGCGGAAGTCGAGGAATGGAAGGCGCGCGGGCCGATTCACACCTTCACGGCCCGCCTCAAGGCCGAGGGCAAGCTGAGCGAGGAGGAATTCCTCGCGCTCGACGTCGCGGCAAACGCCGAGGTGGATGCGGCGGTCGCCTTCGCCGAGGCGGGAACCTGGGAACCCATCGAAGATCTGTTGAAGGACGTGCACACGCCATGAGCCGCAAACTCAGCTACCGCGAAGCGATGCGCGAGGCCATGCACGAGGCCCTCACCGGCGACCCGCGCGTATTCCTGATGGGCGAGGACGTCGGCATGTATGGCGGCACCTACGCCTTCTCCAAGGACTTCCTCGGCGAGTTCGGACCCGAGCGCATCCGCGACACGCCGCTGTCCGAGCTCGGCTTCGTCGGTGCCGGCATCGGCGCTGCGCTGGGTGGCATGCGGCCCATCGTCGAGGTAATGACGGTCAACTTCAGCCTGCTCGCGCTGGACCAGATCGTGAATAGCGCGGCGCTCTACCGCCACATGTCCGGCGGGCAGTTCTCGGTGCCGCTGGTGATCCGCATGACCACCGGCGCGGGCCGTCAGCTCGCGGCCCAGCATTCGCACAGCCTCGAAGGCTGGTACGCGCACATTCCCGGCATCAAGGTGCTGGCGCCGGCGACCGTCGAGGACGCGCGCGGCATGTTGGCGCCGGCGTTGGCCGACCCCGACCCGGTGGTGATCTTCGAGCATGCGGGGCTGTTCAACATGGAAGACGACTTGGCGGACGACTGGACCGTCGACATCCGCTCGGCCAAGGTGCGGCGCGTCGGCACGGATGTCGCCATCATTACCCACGGCGGCTCCCTGCCCAAGGTGCTGGCGGCGGCGGAGCAACTGGCTGCGGCGGGCATCGAGGCGGAAGTGGTGGACCTGCGCGTGCTGCGTCCGCTGGATACCGCGACCATCATGGCCTCGGTCGCCAGGTGCCGCCGCGCCGTGGTGGTCGATGAAGGCTGGCGCAGCGGCAGCCTCGCCGCCGAAGTGATGGCGCGCATCATGGAAAACGTGTTCTACGAGCTCGACGCGCCGGTGGCGCGGGTCTGCTCGGAGGAAGTGCCGATTCCCTATGCCAAACATCTGGAAGATGCCGCCCTGCCGCAAGCGGAAAAAATCGTCGCGGCGGTGAAGGGATTGTTGGGATGAACGCCCCCTTCCCCCCGCCCCCTTTCCCGCGGAAGGGGGTGACGGTTGTTCGCCGGCTGTGCCGGCTCCGGCTCCCTGACTCGCTGCCTCCTTGGGGCGGCCCGGCGGAGGCAGCATGATCGAATTCAAGCTGCCCTCGCTGGGCGCCGACATGGACGAGGGCACGCTGCTGGAATGGAAAGTCGGCGCTGGCGACACGGTGAAGAAGGGGCAGGTGATCGCCGTGGTCGATACGGCGAAGGCGGCGGTCGACATCGAATGCTGGCAGGAAGGCATCGTCGGCGAACTGGTTGCCGAGGTCGGGCAGAAGATGCCGGTCGGCACGGTGATGGCGACGCTGCTTGAGCCGGGAGAAGCGGCGCCGCCAAAAGTCGGCGCTGGCGGGACGGCGACCGCGCCAGCTCCGCGCCGAATGATCTCGCCCGCCGCGCGCAAGCACGCTCGGGAGAAGGACGTTGACCTGGACAAGATGACCGGCAGCGGCCCGCATGGCGCGGTGACGCTGGAGGATGTCGAACGCGCGGCAGCGACGTTTGCACAGCCGGCCGCGGTGATCCCGGCGGCGGACAAGTCCGCCGAAATGCGCAAGGCCATCGCCGCCGCGATGGCGCGCTCCAAGCGCGAGATTCCGCACTACTACGTCGCCGAAGACATTCCCTTGGCCCGCGCGCTGGCCTGGCTGCAAGCCGAGAACGCGCAGCGGCCCATGGCCGAGCGCCTGCTGCCGGCCGCGCTGCTGCTCAAGGCGGTGGCGTTGGCGCTCAAGCGTTTTTCCGAGATCAACGGTTTCTTTCGCGACGGCGCCTTCGTGCCGGCGGAGCGCATCAACCTCGGCGTGGCGATCTCGCTGCGCCAGGGCGGCCTGATCGCGCCGGCGCTGCTCGATGCGGCTGCCCTGCCGCTGACGCAACTGATGCACGAACTGACCGACCTGGTGCAACGCACGCGCGCCGGTTCGCTCAAGAGCTCCGAGATGAGCGAGGCGACGATCACCGTGACCAACCTCGGCGACCAGGGATCGCAGACCGTGTTCGGCGTGATTTACCCGCCGCAGGTCGCTTTGGTCGGCTTCGGCCGCATCGCCGAGCGACCCTGGGTCGAGGCTGGCGACCTCAAGGCGCTGCCCGTGGTAACGGCCAGCCTCTCGGCCGACCACCGCGTCTCCGACGGTCATCGTGGTGCGTTGTTTCTGCGCGAACTGAACGACCTGCTGCAACGACCCGAGGACCTCGCCAAATGAACGATGCCGAAATTCGCGCCGTGGCGCTGGCCACGTTGCTGTCGATCGCGCCCGAAGTCGAGGCCGATCAACTGCGCCACGACCGCCCGCTGCGCAGCCAGGTCGACCTCGATTCCATGGACTGGCTCAACTTTTTGCTCGGCCTCAACAAGCGGCTCAAGGTCGAAATTCCCGAGGCGGACTACCAGAAGTTGGTGACGCTGGACGATGTGGTCTCCTATCTGAAGGCGAAGTGCTGAAGGGCCTCATCAGAGCTTGGGGGGCTGGTTGCGCTTGCCGGCGCTGGTGACACGGCGAGTGGCCATTACGCCGCCTTAACCTCGTCGATCAGATCGGGGTGGCGGTCCAGAACCTTGAGCAGTTTCACCAGCGCGAGCGGCGGCTTGGTCTTGCCGTTCTCGTAGCGCGAAAAAGCATTGACGCCGCCGCCGAAAATCTCGGCCGCTTCGCGCTGGTCGAGGCGGAGTTTCTTGCGGACGCTGGCGATGAACTGCGGATCGATGATCACCGCATTGACCTGCTTGTTGAATTCCAGCATCGCCGCACTGATGCGTGCCGATTCGGCGCCATTGAGCACCGCTTCGCCGCAGGCGGGGCACCAGTCGCCGGCGACGGTCGGGATGATGGTTGCTTCGCCCTTGTAGGTGTAGGGCAGGTCGCGGGTGTCGCGCACCAGTTGGGTCGCGCCGCAAGCAGGACATTTCATGGCTACAATTCCTTGAACGAAACGACGAGAACGTCGTCGATGACCGTGAGTTTCAGGTACACCTTGCCGGCTGCGGTCGTGGGCCGATACGCGTCTTGCCAGATACGGTGGTCCGCGTGCGTCGTCATGCTCTTGTAGAAATCCTTCGGGGTGAGCGCCTCGACGACCTCGACGATTCCTGCGAAATCGAAACCCAGAACCGCGCCACCCGCCAGTGCCGATGCCGTCGCGCGAACCTTTCCCTGCTGGACAAATGTATGGACGACCGACAACTTGCAGTGAGGCAAATGCTTTTCCATGGGGAAATTAACTTAGTTGGTTATGTTTGGCAAGTAGGTTAGTCTGTGGCGTCGTGGCATTACGGTAGCTCTGGCCGCGTTTGGCATTGCTCGCTGACATGGAACACAGAATATGCCGGGTGAGGCGCACTGGATGAGCCTGTCGTTTTCCTGAAGAAAAAGCTGGGGATTGGCCCGTAGACGCCGGCTGGCCGAACAAGGGATAATTCGCCCTCTTTGACCGGCGTCAATGGTGCGATGCGGCATCGCGACTAAGGTCGGCCTTTTCCGCGACACGAGAGAATCCAACATGGCAGCAGTTAGCCCAGCGCCGGCGGCCAGCCGGCTTTTGCTTTCCGGCAACGAAGCCGTCGCCCGCGCCGTCTGGGAATCCGGCTGCAAGGTCGCCGCCGCCTATCCGGGCACGCCCTCGACCGAAATGCTCGAGGTGATCTCGACCTATCCGGACATTTATTCCGAGTGGTCGGTGAATGAGAAGGTGTCGCTGGAGGTGGCCATCGGCGCCGCCTTCGCCGGATCGCGCTCGTTCTGCTGCATGAAGCATGTCGGCATGAACGTCGCATCGGATGCGCTGATGACGCTGACGCTGACCGGCGTGATCGGCGGCCTCGTTATCGCCATCGCCGACGACGTCGGCCTGTCCTCGTCGCAGAACGAGCAGGACTCGCGCTTCTGGGGCCGCTTCGCCCATGTGCCGGTGTTCGAGCCGTCCGACTCGCAAGAGGCTTACGCGATGACCAAGGCCGGCTTCGACTTTTCCGAGAAATTCCAGGTGCCGGTGATCCTGCGCATGACGACGCGCATCAACCACGTCAAGGGTCTTGTCACCGTCGGCAGCCGCGTGGCGCACGCCGCGGCCGGTTTCAAGAAGGAACCGGCGCGCTGGGTGATGACGCCGTCCGGCGCCGGCAAGCGCATCCCGCTGATGTTCGAGCGCGACAAGGTGCTGCGCGCCGAGGCCGAAATCTCTCCGCTCAACGTCATCGATAATGGCCGCGACAAGCGCGTCGGTTTCGTCACCTCCGGCCCGGCCTGGATGCACGTGCGTGAATCCTTCCCCGACGCGCCGGTGCTCAAGCTCGGTTTCTCCTGCCCGGTGCCGATCGAAAAGATTCGCGCCTTCGCCGCCACCGTGGAAAAGCTGGTGGTGGTCGAGGAGGTCGAGCCGCTGGTCGAAGCCGAACTCAAGGCCGCCGGCATAGCCTGCCTCGGCAAGGACATCCTGCCGCGCCAGGGCGAGCTGGCGCCCAATGTTCTCAAGCCCGCCATCGCGAAACTGCTCGGCGAGCCGGTGCCTGAAGGCATTGCACCGCCGGCTCAGGTCTTTCCCCGCCCGCCGACGATGTGCGTGGCCTGCCCGCACCTCGGCGTCTATTACACGCTGGCGCAGATCAAGAACCTCACCATTTCCGGCGACATCGGCTGCTACACGCTGGGGGCGGGCCACCCGTGGAACGCGCTCGACACCACGATCTCGATGGGCGCCTCGATGGGCATCGCGCTCGGCCTCGACAAGGGCAGGGGCGAGACCGACAAGGACAAACGCATCCTCGCCGTGATCGGCGACTCGACCTTCCTCCACATGGGCATGCAGGGCCTGCTCGACATGGTCTACAACGGCGGCAACGTCACCGTGCTGCTGCTCGACAACCGCGCCGTCGGCATGACCGGCGGCCAGTCCAACCCCGGCAGCGGCCGCGACATCCACGGCTTCGATGCCCCGCGCGTCGATTTCGCCAAGCTGGTCGAGGCGCTCGGCGTGAAGAAGGAACGCATCCACGTCGTCGATCCCTACCAGTTGCCGGTGCTGTTCAAGACCATCCGCGACGAGATCAAGATTCCCGCGGTGTCGGTGATCATCACCGACCGGCCCTGCGTGCTGATCGACGACTACAAGAAGCAGCAGCCCTACGAGGTGCTCGACGAGAAATGCACCGGCTGCGGCAACTGCGTCGACGTCGGCTGCCCGGCGATCCACGTCACGCGCCGCGAGAAGGTGGTCAAGCCCTCGGGCCGCGAAGTCGAGCTACAGTTCGTCAGGATCGAGACGACGGCCTGCACTGGCTGCACCCTGTGCGTGCAGCCCTGCGCGCCCGAAGCCATCGTCCATGCCGACCTGACCAAGCCGATGCGGCTGGTCCGCCACTGAGAGGCCGCCATGCCCGAAAGCAAAATCACCAACATCCTCGTCGTCGGCGTCGGCGGCCAGGGCGTGATGACCGCCACCGAAATCCTCGCCGAAGCTGCCATCGCCCTTGGCCATGACGCCAAGAAAACCGAGGTCGCCGGCATGGCCCAGCGCGGCGGCGTGGTGTCGTCGCACCTGCGCTTCGGCCCCAAGGTGCTGTCGCCGCAGATCATGGCCGGTACGGCCGACCTGCTGGTCGGCTTCGAGTCGGCCGAGGCCATGCGCTGGTGCCACTATCTCAAGCCCGGCGCGCTGGTACTGATGAACACCGCGCGGCTGGTGCCGCCGGTGGTCGATCTCGGTCTCTACGATTATCCGGACGATCCGCTGGCCGAGATTCGCGCCCGCGGTTACGAGGTCCATGCCTTCGATGCCATGGTCATCGCGCTGGAACTCGGCGACGTGCGACTGGGCAACACCGTGATGCTCGGCGCCATGGCCGACCATCTGCCCTTTCCGGCCGAGGTACTGCTGGAATCCGTCCTCAAGCGCTTCGCGGCGCGCAAGCCGCGCATGGTCGAGGTCAACCGCAAGGCCTTCGAGGCCGGCAGGGCCGCCGAAAAGGCGGCGTCACATCACAAGGAGTCGGCGCTGGCATGACGGCAACCCTACTCGACGGCAACGCGCTGTCCACGCACCTGCGCACCAAACTCGCCGGCCGTGTCGCCGCGCTCGCCGCGCGCGGCGTCACCCCCTGCCTCGCCGTGATCCTCGTCGGCGAAGACCCGGCTTCCGCGGTCTACGTGCGCAACAAGGTCGCCGGCTGCGAAAAGACCGGCATGCGCTCGATCAAGGACGTCTATGCGCCCGACGTCGATCCGGCCGTGGTCTTCGCTCGTATCGCCGAGCTCAATGCCGACCCGGCCGTGCATGGCATCCTCGTCCAGCTGCCGCTGCCGAAGCACTTCGACTCGGAGGCGGTGCTCGAAGCCATCGCGCCGGAGAAGGACGTGGACGGCTTCCATGCCGAAAACATCGGCGCGTTGATGCAGGGCAACCCGCGCTTCATTCCCTGCACCCCCTACGGCGTGATGAAGATGCTGGAGTCGGCGAACGTGCCGCTCAAGGGCGCCGAGGCCGTCATCGTCGGTCGCAGCAACATCGTCGGCAAGCCCATGGCCATGCTGCTGCTGGCCCAGAGCTGCACCGTCACCGTCTGCCACTCGCAGTCGAAGGATCTCGCCTTCCACACCCGCCGCGCCGACATCCTCGTCGCCGCCGTTGGCCGCGCCAGGATGATCACCGGCGACATGATCAAGCCCGGCGCCACGGTGATCGACGTTGGCATCAACCGCCAGGCCGATGGCAAACTCTGCGGCGACGTGGACTTCGAATCGGCGAAGGAAGTCGCCGGTCTCATCACCCCCGTCCCCGGCGGCGTCGGGCCGATGACCATCACCATGCTGCTCACCAATACCATCGAATCCGCGGAAAGGACTTTGAAATGAGCAAACCTCTCGTCGGCATCGTCATGGGCTCTGACTCCGACTGGCCCGTCATGAAAGTCTGTGCCGAGATGCTGAAGCAGTTCGGCGTCGCCTTTGATGCCAAGGTGCTGTCCGCGCATCGCACGCCCGATGCCGCGCTTGACTATGCATCCACGGCCCAGAGCCGCGGCATGAAGGTGCTGATCGGCGCCGCCGGTGGCGCCGCCCATCTCGCCGGCGTGCTCGCGGCGAAGACCGAGCTGCCGGTGCTCGCCGTGGCCATGCTGGCGCTCTCCGACGCCGACCTGGCGCAGAAGCTGTCGGACTTCCGCGCCCGGCAGACCGAGAAGGTTCTCGCCAAGACGCTGCCCGAGGTGTGATGACCCCGGAGATTGCGCGCGCCGCCGAACTGCTGCGCGCGGGCGAGTTGGTCGCCTTTCCCACCGAGACCGTCTACGGCATCGGTGCCGATGCGGCCAATCCGGCCGCGGTCGCGAAAATCTTCGCCGCCAAGGGCCGGCCGCAGGATCATCCGCTGATCGTCCATCTGGCCGACGCCACGCAACTCGATGCCTGGGCGCGCGACATTCCCGATGCGGCGCGCAAGCTCGCCGCCGCCTTCTGGCCGGGTCCGCTGACGCTGATCCTCAAGCGCCAGCCCGGCGTCATCGACGCCATCACCGGCGGCCAGGACACCGTCGGCCTGCGCGTGCCTGATCACCCGCTGGCGCTCGAGCTGTTGCGGGCGTTCGGCAACGGCTTGGCCGCGCCTTCGGCCAACCGCTTCGGCCGCATCAGCCCGACCACGGCGCGGCACGTGCGCGATGAACTCGGCGACGCCGTCGCCATGGTGCTCGACGGTGGCCCCTGCCAGGTCGGCATCGAATCGACCATCCTCGATCTGTCCGGCCCGGCGCACGATGGATCCGCCATCCTGCGTCCCGGCATGATCGGTGTCGACGCCATCGCCGCCGTGATCGGACAGGCGCCTGCGGCGGCGCGCGGTGATTCGCCGCGCGTCTCGGGTTCGCTTGAATCGCATTACGCGCCGCGCACCCCGCTCGAACTCGTCTCCTCCGATGGCCTGGTGTTCGCCGTGCGTAATGCCATCGTCAAGCGCGAGCGCACCGCCTTCCTCGCCAGCATGGCGCAGCCGATCCACCACGAACTGATTAGCTGGCGCCTTGCGCCGACCGAGCCCGAGCCCTTCGCCCGTGCGCTCTACGCGTCCTTGCGCGAACTCGATGCGCTGGGCTGCGCGCGCATCGTCGTGCAGGCGCCGCCGGCCACGCCGGGCTGGCTGCCGGTGCTCGACCGCCTGCGTCGCGCCGCCAGCTAGCCTGGGCTTCGCCCCCTTCCGCCGACGGCGAGTTTGGGTCAGAATGGCCCCCGCCCCACACCGAACCGACCGAACAGGAGGGCCGTCATGGCCGAGCACCGCCGCACGACCAAGCAAAGCGCCAGCAGCGAGAAGCCGATTGCCGACATTGAAAGCATCCGTACCGGCCTCTCCGAGGACTCCATCCGCCTCGCCTTCCTCGACAATCTTTTCTATGTGCAGGGCCGCTTCCTCGAGGTCGCGTCGCCCAACGACATGTACAAGGCGCTGGCCTACACCGTCCGCGACCGCCTGCTCCATCGCTGGGTGAGCACCATCCGCACCTACCAGCAGGTCAACCCGCGCACCGTCTGCTATCTCTCCGCCGAGTACCTGCCCGGGCCCTTCATGGGCAACAACCTGCTCAACCTCGGCATCGAGGAGAGCACGCGCAAGGCGCTGGCCAGCCTCGACATCGATCTCGACACCCTGATCGCCAACGAGGAAGAGCCGGGGCTGGGCAACGGAGGCCTCGGCCGGCTCGCCGCCTGTTTCATGGACTCGCTGGCGACGCTGCAGATCTCGGCGATCAGTTACGGCATCCGCTATGAATTCGGCATCTTCAACCAGGTGATTCGCGACGGCGGACAGCTCGAGACCACCGACAACTGGCTGCGCTTCGGCAATCCGTGGGAAGTGCGGCGTCCGCACATCGCCTATGACGTCAAGATAGGCGGTCATACCGAGCGCTACACCGACGAGCAGGGCCACTTTCGCGTGCGCTGGCTGCCGCACGATGTCTTCCACGGCATCGCGATCGACACGCCCATCCTCGGCCACGGCGTGAGCACCGTGAACCTGCTGCGGCTGTGGAGCGCGGAAGCCGCCGAGGCCTTCGACTTCCACGCCTTCAACCGCGGCGACTACTACGGTGCCGTGGTGCGCGAAGTGCGCTCGGAGACCATCAGCAAGGTGCTCTATCCCAACGACGAGCCGGAGATCGGCAAGCGCCTGCGCCTGCTGCAGCAGCACTTCTTCGTCACCTGCTCGCTGCAGGACATGCTACGCATCCACCACACCACCGGCCTGCCGCTCGAGAAGTTTCACGAGAAGTTCAGCGTCCAGCTCAACGACACCCACCCGGCCATCGCCGTGGCCGAACTGATGCGCCTGCTGGTCGACGAGCACAAGATCGGCTGGGACGCGGCGTGGAATGTCACGCAACACACCTTTGCCTACACCAACCACACGCTGCTGCCGGAGGCGCTGGAAAAGTGGTCGGTGCCGCTGTTCAAGAGCATCCTGCCGCGCCACCTCGAGATCATCTACGAAATCAACGCGCACTTTCTCGACGAGGTCCGCCTGCGCTATCCCTTTGACAGCACCCGCGTGCAGCGCCTCTCGATCATCGACGAGACCCAGCCGCGTTACGTGCGCATGGCGCATCTCGCCTGCGTCGGCAGCTTCGCCATCAACGGCGTCGCCGAGCTGCACAGTCGCCTGCTCAAGGAAACCGTCCTGCGCGACTTCTTTGATCTGTGGCCGGAAAAATTCCAGAACAAGACCAACGGCGTCACCCCGCGCCGTTTCATGATGCTCAGCAATCCGGGACTCACCGCGCTGCTGTCGGACACCCTTGGCCACGGCTGGGAGCGCGATCTGTCGCAACTGCGCGCGCTCGAGCATCATGCCGACGATGCCGCATTCCAGCAGCGGTGGCGCGAGATCAAGCGCGAGCGCAAGGAGCGGCTGGCCGCCACCATCCAGCAACGCTGCGGCGTGAGCATCGACCCGGACAGCCTGTTCGACGTCCAGGCCAAGCGCATCCACGAATACAAGCGCCAGCACCTCAACGTGCTGCACATCATCACCCTCTACAACCGCATCAAGCTCAATCCCGGCCTGGATATCACGCCCCGCACCTTCATCTTCGGCGGAAAGGCCGCGCCCGGCTACGTCATGGCCAAGCTGATGATCCGGCTGATCAACGCGGTCGGCGACGTGATCAACCGCGACCCCGACGTGGCCGGCCGCCTCAAGGTGGCCTTTCTGCCCAATTTCAGCGTCAAGTTGGGTCACGGGCTCTACCCGGCGGCGGACCTGTCGGAGCAGATCTCGACCGCGGGCAAGGAGGCGTCGGGCACCGGCAACATGAAGTTCTCGATGAACGGCGCGCTGACCATCGGCACGCTGGACGGTGCCAATGTCGAGATTCGCGAGGAAGTCGGCGCCGAAAACTTCTTCCTCTTCGGCTTGACCGCCGAGGAAGTGACGCGCACGCTGGCCGAGGGCTACCGGCCGTGGGACATCTACAACGGCAACCTCGAGCTCAAGGGCGTCATCGACCTGCTCGGCAGCGGCCTCTTCTCCCACGGCGACCGCGGCGTGTTCCAGCCGCTGATCGACCACTTGATCTGGCACGACAACTACCTGCTGCTGGCCGACTATGCCTCGTACATCATCTGCCAGGATCAAGTGAGCGCGGCTTATCGCGACAGCAACCGGTGGACGCGCATGTCCATACTCAACGTCGCGCGCATGGGCAAGTTCTCGTCCGATCGCACCATCGCCGAATACTGCCGCGACATCTGGCGCGTCGAGCCGGTGCCGGTGGTGCTGTAGGCCGATTTCGCGCCCGCCGGCTTGATCACGCTTCTGCTATAATCCGCCCCCGACGTGGGGGGGTAGCTCAGCTGGGAGAGCGCCGCGTTCGCAATGCGGAGGTCGTGAGTTCGATCCTCATCCTCTCCACCAGTATTTGAAAGCCCAACCCATATCGGTTGGGCTTTTTTCTGCCCATCGCGCCAGTGTTGGCGCGGTTCGGCGCATTTCACCGGTGAGCGTTCAACGCCACCTATCCGGAATTGGCGCGGGTTTCCGGCCTACCGGTTGTGATTTTGAGTTGGTCTGGCGAAAGCGACCGAGAATGGAAAACGGAAAGCCTGACGCAGAAAAACCGCCCTGAGGCGGTTGTTGGTATCAAGCGCGATCATGCCTACCGCCCCTTGGTCGCTTCGTCCTGTGCCTTGATGAATGCGCCGATGTCCCGGTTGATTTCGGTATCGGTGCGCTTCTTCTTGCTCACGTCCCGCAGGCAGCCGGCGACTTGATCCACTGTCTTTTTCGGCAAAGCCGGATCATGGACAAGGCGCAGCCCGTAGCCGTCACGCTCGATCCTGAACCGCTCGCCGGGACTGGCGGCAATGGTGCTGATGATGGCCTTGGGTATTTCCAGGGTGCCGTCCTTCGATACCTTGACCGTGCTTCTATCCCGCATGACTACCGGCATGGCTTGTTCTCCCTAGCGGAAGACGACGGTCTTGTTGCCGTGGACCAGCACGCGATCCTCGAGGTGGTATCTGAGGCCGCGCGCCAGCACGGTCTTCTCGATGTCCTTGCCGTAGCGCACCATGTCGTCGGGCGAGTCGGAGTGGTCGATGCGGATCACGTCCTGCTCGACGATCGGGCCCTGGTCGAGCTCGCTGGTGACGTAGTGGCAGGTGGCGCCGATCAGCTTGACCCCGCGCGTGTAGGCCTGGTGGTAGGGCTTGGCGCCGACGAATGACGGCAGGAAGCTGTGGTGGATGTTGAGTATCCTGCCCGGGTGCGCGGCGCAGAGATCGGGCGAGAGGATCTGCATGTAGCGCGCCAGCACCATGGTGTCGCCGCGCGATTCCTCGAACAGGCGCCGCACCTCGGCATGGGCCTGCGGCTTGTTGTCGGGCGTCACCGGCACGTGGTGGAAGGGAATGCCGTGCCACTCGACGAAACCCTTGAAGGTGTCGTGGTTCGAGATGACGCAGGGAATCTCGATGTCGAGTTCCTTCGACTGCCAGCGCGCCAAGAGGTCGTAGAGGCAGTGCTCCTGCTTGGAGACCATGATCACCACGCGCTTCTTCACCGCGCTGTCGCTGAACTTCCAGTCCATTTCGAGCTCGCGCGCGATGGGTGCGAAGCGGTCGCGGAACTCGGCGAGCATGAAGGGCAGCGAGTCCGCCTTGACTTCAATCCGCATGAAGTAGCGACCGCCTTCGTCCTCGGCGTGGAAGCTCGATTCGAGGATCCAGCCCTTGTGTTCGGCGATGAAGCCGGTGACGCGCGCGATGATGCCCGTGCGGTCGGGGCAGGAGGCCGCGAGAGTGTAGTAGCGGTCGCGATGCATGTCAGTGGCTCCGGGGTGACTTGCGTGACGTGCGGCTTTCGGAGCGGCGGGTGCGTTGGGAGGTGCGCGCTCCGGGTAGCGGGTGGCCGGCACGGCTCATGTCCCCCGAATCGGGCTGCGCCCACTTCTCCTCCTTTACTTCGCTGTGCCGGCCACCCGCCACCCGGTGCGTAATACCGCCGTGCTTTACCGGGATGAGCAGACGACCAAGCTCCCTGATGGAGTGGGTGGGGTACTCTGCGCAGCGAAGTAAAGAAGGAGGTGGCAGCCGACGGCTGCCACCGGGTGACATGAGCGGAGTAGAGTACCCCACCCACTCCATCGCGCACCGGACGCCGCACCGAACACCCGCAGCCATCTCTATATCCGGGCCGAAGCCTTGTCGATCTCCGCGCGCAGCTCGGCATAGTTCATGGTCACCGGGAACTGCGGGAACTCGTCGATGACGTTCCGCGGCGGGTGGAACAGGATGCCGGCGTCGGCCTCGGCCAGCATCGCGGTGTCGTTGTAGGAATCGCCGGCGGCGATCACCTTGAAGTTGAGTTCCTTGAAGCGCTGCACCGATTCCTTTTTCTGGTTCGCCATGCGCAGGTGGTAATTGATCAGGAAGCCGGTGGCGTCGGCCTCGAGCTTGTGGCAGAACAGCGCCGGCATGCCCAGTTGCGCCATCAGCGGCATGGCGAACTCGTAGAAGGTGTCGGAGAGGATGATGACCTGGAAGTCGCGGCGCAGGGCGTCGAGGAAGTCCTTGGCGCCGGCCATCGGGCCCATGGCGGAAATGACTTTCTGGATGTCGGGCAGGCCGAGGCGATGTTGCTTCAGCAGGCCGAGCCGGTACTTCATCAGTACGTCGTAGTCCGGCTCGTCGCGCGTGGTGCGGCGCAGTTCGGGAATGCCTGCTGCTTTAGCGAATTCGATCCAGATTTCGGGGACGAGCACCCCTTCGAGGTCGAGACATACGAGCTGCACGGCGGACTCCTGCGCTAAGGCGACGAAAGGGGGCGATTTTACTCGACGACCAAGGCTTCCAGTTGCTCATGCACTTCGAGCCAGCGCGTCTCGGCGGTTTCGATGGCGGCGGCAAGCTCGGCCTGACGCGTGTTCAGGCTGTCGATGCGAGCGCGGTCGGGCGCGGCGTAGAGCGCGGGGTCGGCGAGCTGGGCGTCGAGTCCGGCCTTCTCGGCCTGCCAGCCGGCGAGCTGTTTTTCGAGTTTTTCGGCTTCCTTGACCAGCGGCCGCCGTGTCGCCAGCGCCGACTTTTTACTGGCGGCATCGCTGGTGCGGGCCTCGCGCTGCGCCAGCTTGTCGGGATCGCCGGAAGTGGCGGTGCGCGACTGACCGCGCCGCGTCGCCAGCCACGCCGCATAGTCGTCGAGGTCGCCGTCGAAGGGCGTAGCCTGGCCGTCCGCGACCAGCCACAGCTCATCGACCGTGGTGCGCAGCAGGTGGCGGTCGTGCGACACCAGCACCATCGCCGCCTCGGTTTCCTGCAGCGCCAGCGTCAATGCCTCGCGCATTTCGAGGTCGAGGTGGTTGGTCGGCTCGTCGAGCAGCAGCAGGTTGGGGCGGGTGCGGATCATCAGCGCCAGCGCCAGCCGCGCTTTCTCGCCGCCGGAAAAGTGACGGCAGGGCGCGTCGGCCATCTGCCCGCGAAAGTCGAAGCCGCCGATGTAGTTGCGCAGCTCCTGTTCGCGCGTGGCGGGCTCCTGCCGCACCAGGTGTTGCAGCGGCGACTCGTCGGGGCGCAGTAGCTCCATCTGGTGCTGGGCGAAGTAGCCTATTTTCAGGTGGCGGCCCTCGATGCGGCCCTTGTACCCAAATGCGGCCAGCGCCGGCAATTCGCCTGCCAGCAGCTTGACCAGCGTCGACTTGCCGGCGCCGTTGCGGCCAAGCAGGCCGATGCGGCTGCCCGGGCGCAGCGTGAGCTTGATGTGGCGCAGCAAGGCTTGTTCGCCGTACCCGGCGGCGGCATCTTCCAGTGCCAGCAGCGGGTCGGAGAAACCCTCGGGTTCGGCAAAGCCGAACTCGAAAGGCGTGTCGACGTGGGCCGCGCTGATGAGTTCCATCCGCTCCAGCGCCTTGATCCGGCTCTGCGCCTGCCGCGCCTTGCTGGCCTTGGCGCGGAAGCGGTCGATGTAGGCATGCAGGTGGGCGACCTCGCGCTCCTGCTTGGCGTGCATGGCCTGCTGCAGTGCGAGGGCCTCGGCGCGGGTGCGCTCGAAGGCCGAGTAGTTTCCCGAGTAGAGCTTCATCTGGCCGGCGTCGATGTGCAGGATCTGCCCGACCACGGCATCGAGGAAATCGCGGTCGTGCGAGATCATCACCAGCGTGCCGGGAAAGGACTTGAGCCAGGTTTCGAGCCAGAGCACGGCGTCGAGGTCGAGGTGGTTGGTCGGCTCGTCGAGCAGCAGCAGGTCGGAGCGCGCCACCAGCGCGCGGGCCAGGTTGAGGCGCACTCGCCAGCCGCCGGAAAAGTCGGCGACGGCGCGACGGTGATCGGCCTCGGAAAAGCCGAGGCCGGCGAGAATTTCGGCGGCGCGCGCCTTGGCCGAGTAACCCTCGATGTCCTGCAGCCGCGTGTGCAACTCGGCGATGCGGTGGCCATCGTGCGCCGCTTCGGCCTCGACCAGGCCGGCCTCGACTGCGCGCAGATCGGTGTCGCCGTCGAGCACGAATTCCAGCGCGGCATCCGGCAGTGCCGGCGTTTCCTGGGCGACGTGGCCGACGCGCCAGACCGCGGGCATCTCCAGATCGCCCGCTTCCTGGTGCAATTCGCCGCGCAGCATGGCGAAGAAGGACGACTTGCCGCAGCCGTTGGCGCCGGTGAGGCCGATCTTCCAGCCCGGGTGCAGCTGCAGCGAGGCGTCGGCGACCAGCGGCTTGCCGGCGCGGGCGAAGGCGAGTTTGCGCAGGAGAATCATGGATGCGTAGGATGGGCGGGATTGGGCATTCTAGAGGCAAGAAGCATGAGACGCATGATGGCAATTTTGGCGGCGTGGGCCGTGCCCGCGCTGGCGGTCGAAGGCGAGCCGCCGCCCGCCGAAGCTGGCGGGCTCGGGCGGCGGCGATGCGGGAGCAGTCGCGAGAGATGCAGGCCGAGGCGGAACGCAGGCATGCCGTGGCTCGATGGACAGCGCAAGGACTACGACGTGACGGAATTGTGTGACGCATTGCAGGTCAGTGTCAGCGGCTACACAGCGTGGAAACGGGGTGGATCGCCGATTCGGCAACGACTGACGGAGGTGCAGATGCTGGCGCACATCCAGTCCATTCACAAGGAATTCAAGGGCGCGTATGGCAGTCCGCGCATGGTTCAGGAACTGCGTGCCCGCGGCTACCCGGCGAGCAAGGATCGGGTGGAGCGGCTCATGCGGGAGAACGGCATCCACGCCAGGCTTCAAGGTCACGACCGACTCCAAGAATGGCTTGCCGGTCGCCCCCAATGTGCTGGATCGCAACTTCACGCCCAGCGCACCCAACAAAGTCTGGGCGGGCGACATCACCTACATCTGGACAGCCGAGGGTTGGTTGTACCTGGCGGTGGTGCTGGATCTGTTCAACAGGGAGGTGGTGGGCTGGTCGATTAAGTCGCGCATGACGGCGGACATCGTGGTGGATGCGCTGAAGATGGCGTTGTTTCGCCGACGACCGGCCGCGGGTCTGATTCATCACTCGGATCGAGGCAGTCAATACGCCAGTGGCGCCTTTCAGGCGCAATTGCACGAGTACGGGATGCAGTGCTCGATGAGCCGCAAGGGGAACTGCTGGGACAACGCCTGCTCGGAGAGTTTCTTTAACAGCTTGAAGAATGAGCGCGTACCTGGCACGCGCTACAGTACGCAGGCCGAAGCCAAGGCGGATATCTTTGACTACATTGAGCCGTTCTACAACCGCAAACGGTTGCATTCCACGCCCGGCTTCGCCTCGCCAATAAACTTCTGGAACAACTGGATCGACGCTCAGCATGAGCAAAAGGTAGCGGCATAATGCCGTCAGGATGGAAGACGAAAATAAGGGGAAGCTCACCCCCAACATCCGCTTCTTCACCATCGCCGACTTCGACGCGCTCTGCGACGAGATGGGCATCGTCGTGAAGAGCCGCATGGTGCTCGACGAAAAGGGCAACACCTTCGCATAGATGCCGTTGAGCGCCGCGGGTCGTGGCGTCGATGAGCAGCAGCGCGGTGGTCATAAGCCCCCCCCATTCGCCCCCATTTCCGGCGAATGTAGCATGGGGCCGCCGCTAGAATGCCGCATGGCTTCCGCTCCCTCCTGGCTCGCGCCGCTGCTCACGCGGCGCATGGCGATCTGCGTGTTCACCGGCTTTGCCTCGGGTCTGCCGCTGTACCTCCTGCTCAATCTGGTGCCCGCCTGGCTGCGCACCGAGGGCATCAGCCTCAAGGCCATCGGCCTCTTCGCGCTGATCCAGTTTCCCTACACCTGGAAGTTTCTCTGGTCGCCTTTCCTCGACCGCTACGCCCTGCCGTGGCTGGGGCGGCGGCGCGGCTGGATGTTCGTCACCCAGGTGCTGCTGCTGGGGCTGATCGCCGCGCTCGGCCTGTTCGCGCCGCAAAGCGATCTCCAGATCATCGTCGTGCTGGCGGCGCTGCTGGCCTTCGTCTCGGCGACCCAGGACATCGTGCTCGACGCCTACCGCCGCGAACTGCTGGGCGAGGTCGAGCTCGGCCTCGGCAACTCGGTGCACGTCAATGCCTATCGCATTGCCGGGCTGATTCCCGGCTCGCTGTCGCTGATCCTCGCCGACCACCTG
>JAUYFI010000086.1 GCA_030691075.1 Sulfurisoma sp.
TGTCATTTAAAAATCAAAAGTGGACTGTTTAAAGATGAAAAGTGGACTTTTGATGGCTAAAGCGGTGATTGGCTGCCATAGTGAGGGGTTCATCATTAAACCCCGAACAGTATGCCCCCACACCTCCACAAGCGTCTTAGTGAAGCGCAGGTTAAAGCTATTTTAGATAACTACGTAGCCGGTGAAATCACTGTTGCTTCAGCATTAGAAAACCTCGGGGTACAACGCTCTAGGTTTTTCACTCTCCTCAATACGTACCGTCACCAGCCCGATGGCTTCAGTATCACGCCGCCTAAAAGGGCGAATACCCACCGCCGGATTTCTCCGCGGACAGAAGCTTTGATCATTCAGGAGTTACAAAAAGAAAAACAGCTCATTGAAAACCCAGACATGCCCGTGACCAGTTACAATTATTCGGCTGTCCGGGATGACGTGCGGAAGCGGCATCACCTCAAAGTCTCGGTGCCAACGATTATTCACCGTGCCAAGGCCGGCGGCTTTTACCTACCGAAGCGAGCTCAGAAAATTCATGACCGAGAGGTTATTACGAACTTTGCCGGCGAGCTGGTGCAGCATGACTCCTCTTGGCACTTGTGGTCACCCTTTGCGACCGAGAAGTGGCACTTGATTACCAGCCTCGATGATTACTCCCGCAGCCTGCTTTTTGCTGAGCTCTTTGAGCGAGAATCGAGTTGGGTACATATTACGTCAATAGAATCAGTGGTTTTACGGTATGGCTGTCCCTTGAAGTATTACCCTGACCAACACTCCATCTTCCGGTACGTTAGAGAACGCGACAAATTCACGCCCTGGCAAACCGCCCAGAAGTTCACCGGTGAGGTGGAGACCCAATTTCAACAAGTCCTAAAAGATTGTGGCACCGACCTGGTTTATGCCCTCTCGCCCCAGGCGAAAGGCAAGGTGGAGCGGCCGTACCGCTGGCTGCAGGATCGGATCGTGAGAACCTGTGCCAAAGAGCACATTACCAAGCTTGAAGATGCCAGAAAAATATTGAAAGAGTTGGTGTACCAATACAACTACCGTTGGGTACACTCCACCACGAAGGAAATCCCCATGCACCGGCTAGAAACCGCTATTCAGGAAGGCAAATCGCTCTTTCGACCGTTCACGATTAAACCGCCCTACCAATCCAGCAAAGACATTTTTTGCTTACGCAGCCAGCGGGTGGTGAATGCGTACCGGAAGATTACTTTCAAGCAGGCCGAGCTCAGGGTACCGAAGGCTGTGCCTCGGCAAACCGTTCATTTACGGGTTGTGCCAAATGTTAAAAAGGGGTTGGCCGAGGTTAGAATGTGGCATGAGAACAAGCTCCTTAGTGTCCAATTGGCCAAGCACGAGGATTTAGGCCTGCACATCTGAAAGTCCACTTTTCATCCTTCAGAGTCCACTTTTGAATTTTTCCTAACA
>JAUYFI010000164.1 GCA_030691075.1 Sulfurisoma sp.
GATGGACAAGAACCGGATAGAAGGCGTTGCCGAGCAGGGCGAGCGGGCAAGATTCCGCGAAGCTCTCGTGATCAAGGCGAAGCGGCGTCCCACGGGGATTTCCTTCGGTCATAAATCCGGCGGTTGTGCAGTGAAGGAGTGCGTTCTTACCCGGGGAGATCTCGCCTTGCGGCTGAAAGGCCGACGTGGGAACACGGAGCGAGAAGTCAGCAGAGGCCGTAGTAGTCGCTGGTAAGGGACGAAGGGCCGAACGAGGAGAAGTGTTCGAGACCATGTCGATGTTGAACGCAACGCGTCAGATGTCTGCAGCCGCAGAGCGGGCGGGCGTAGCGCACGGTGAAGCCGGGCGTGATCCTGTCAGCGACGAAGCGAACAACCCGCGACGGGACACCGAGGACACCGAGGACACCGGGTCAGCGTTGCTCATGGCGATGCTGACGAGGGAGAACCTGCAACGGGCGTTCAAGCGTGTGCGGGCCAACCCCCGGCGGCCACCCAAATTCCCCCAGTGATGGCCACTTCAAAATCCCCCAGTAGTGGGTAAGCCAATGTAATAAGTTGGCGATAGCCGCGGTAGCGGCGACAGGACATCATCGCCCCTCGACTTGACGAGGGGAATGGGAGTGAATGTCTTGACGCCACAGCAACGAAGCACCGTAGTCACGCTACTGCAGAACAAGGTCTCGCAGCACGAGATCAACCGCAAGACGGGGATAGATCGCAAGACGATCCGAAAGCTGGCGCAGGAGATGTTGGCGGCCCAGGCGCCGGCGTCAAATTCCCCCATGGCCACCGGCTCGCCGGAAGTCGCCGTTCAAATTCCTCCACCCCGGCCACCGGCTTTGGCAGGGACACAGCCGGTGCCGCTGCCGGTGCGCGCACGCTCGGCCTGCGAGCCGCACCGGGCGTGGATCGAAGCCCAAGTCGGTCTGGGCCGCAACGCCACGGCGATCTACCAGGAGCTGGTGGATGGCCACGGTTTCCAGAGCCGCTACAACAGCGTCAAGCGGTTTTGCCGCAGTGTGCGCAAATCCGAGCCGGAACAGTTCGACCGCCTGGAGTTCCTGCCCGGAGAAGAAGCCCAGGTCGATTACGGCGAGGGCGCCCTCACGCTGTACCCCGCGAGCAGCCGCTATCGCAAGCCCCGGCTGTTCGTGATGACCCTGCGCCACTCGCGCCGCTCGTTCCGGCGCGTCGTCTGGAAATCGAGCAGCGAGGTCTGGGCGCGTCTGCACGAGGAGGCGTTTCGCTACTTTGGCGGCTGTCCGCAGTACGTGGTGCTGGACAACCTGAAAGAGGGCGTGATCAAGCCGGACATCTACGAGCCTGAGTTGAACCGCGTCTATGCCGCGATGTTGGCCCACTATGCGCAGTCAAGTCCGAAATCTGCTGTAAATAGTCTTCGATCCGATCAATGACGAATGGTTTTCAGCTGGCGAGGGCAACAACGTTGTTGCCCTCGCCAGCTGCGGCGCGGGTGGTAGCCCACTCCTTGAATTCATCCATGTCGAG
>JAUYFI010000169.1 GCA_030691075.1 Sulfurisoma sp.
ATATCGATGCGGCGCAGGATGTTCTCGGCGGCGGTGCCGAGGGTGGCGCGCAGCAGCCCGGCCTCTTGCCGCGCCAGATCGTTGGCCGCCATGTCGCCCGATTTCAGCAGGGCTGCCAGTTGCGCGAGCACGGCTTTGACGTGCGCCGGATCGAGATTCGCCGGCGCCTCGCTTGCCTCGGCCGGAAGCCCGCGGATGCCGTCGATCAGGGGTTGCAGTTCGGCGGCCAGGCTGCCGGCGAAACGCCCGATCTCGTCCCGCCCGATGTCATGGCGAATCGCCTCATGGAGCGCGTCGGCCGCCGCCGCCGCCCGCGTCGCCCCCAGGCTGCCGGCGGAGCCCTTGAGGGTATGGGCCAGGCGTCGCACCGCCTCCGCATTTCCGGCGGCCAGCCATTCGGCCATCTGTCGCACATCTTCGGCATGACCGTCGGCAAACAGGCGCAGCAACTGGGCAAGCTTGGCCGCCTTGCCGCGCAGGCTCTCCAGCCCCCGTTCCAGGTCGAGGCCGGGAATGGCCGCCAGGCGACGGCGCCATTCGGCCTCGTCCGTTGTCGCCCCGGCAAAAGCCGGCACCCCAAGGGTACTTCCTTCGGGGCGCGCTGGCGGGACGGCGACAACCCGCTCGTCCCGAGCCTGTTCTTCCGATCGTCCCGAGCTTGTCGAAGGAAGGATGAACGGCGCTCCAGACTGCCCTTCGACAGGCTCAGGGCGATCGGTAGCCGTGGCGCCTTGCGACAGCCACTTGAGCAGCGCGGCGAACAGCGCGTCCGGATCGACCGGCTTGGCGACAAAGTCGTCCATGCCCGCCGCCTCGCAGGCGAGGCGATCCTCGTCGAAAGCGTTGGCGGTCATGGCCAGGATGGGGGTCGTCTCCCGGCCCGGCAGGGCCCGGATGGCGCGGGTGGCTTCGAGTCCGTCCATTTCCGGCATCTGAATGTCCATCAGGATCAGCGCGTAGTCGGTGTCCCGCGCCTTGTTCACCGCCTCGCGGCCATCCACCGCCGTATCCACGGCCAGGCCGACCCCGTGCAGCAGTTCCAGCGCCACTTCGCGGTTGATGAGGTTGTCCTCGGCC
>JAUYFI010000171.1 GCA_030691075.1 Sulfurisoma sp.
CTCGGCATCCGGGCGGGCGTACCCGGTTGTGGCGGCCTCGACACCTGCATTTCCACTTCTTCTTCAGACAACGTGACTCGATACTTGATCGCCGGCATGTCGTTCTCCAGAGGGTTGGTTACAACTCCCTCTCCGCATCCCCCATGCCAGCCATCCTTACGATCCATGGTGACCGACTACTGGACTTTTTTCCGTTAGGCTTCATGTCCAGTCGGCGCTGGTGAAGCCCCTGCGCTACAAGGCGGTCGAGCAAAAGACGCTCTCCTCGCCGTAGCGGATGGCGAGACGGCGGCTGCGCGCACAAAACGACAAGGGCAGCCGAGGCTGCCCTTGTCCTGTCTCGTCAGATGCGGGTCAGTGCGTACTCTTGCGCAGACGGTTGATCGCGGCGAGCTGGGCGACGGCTTCGGCCAGCTCGGACTGGGCGCGAGCATAGTCGAGCTCGGCGCTGCGATCGGCCAGGGCTTCTTCGGCACGACGCTTGGCATCGCTGGCCTTGACCTCGTCGAGATCGTGGCCGCGAATGGCCGTGTCGGCGAGCACGGTGACCAAGCCCGGCTGCACCTCGAGAATACCGCCGGCGACGAAAATCAACTCTTCCTCGGTCTGGTTGGGCAGCTTGAGGCGCACGGCGCCGGGGCGGATACGGGTCATCAGCGGCATGTGGCCGGGCAGGATGCCCAGCTCCCCGATTTCGCCCGGCAGGACAACGAACTCGGCCAGGCCGGAGAAAATTTGCTCTTCCGCGCTGACGACGTCGACGTGTACGGTGAGTGCCATGATGGGCGTCCTTTACTGGAGAGTCTTGGCTTTCTCGAACGCTTCCTCGATGCCGCCGACCATGTAGAAGGCCTGCTCGGGCAATTGGTCGCACTCGCCGTCGGCAATCATGCGGAAGCCCTTGATCGTGTCCTTGAGGGTGACGTACTTGCCGGCCGAACCCGTGAACACTTCGGCGACGAAGAACGGCTGCGACAGGAAGCGCTGGATCTTGCGGGCGCGGCCGACCAGCAGCTTGTCCTCGGGGGCGAGTTCGTCCATGCCGAGAATGGCGATGATGTCGCGCAGTTCCTTGTAGCGCTGCAAGGTCACCTGCACCTTGCGCGCCACCATGTAGTGCTCTTCGCCGACGACCAGCGGGTCGAGCTGGCGCGAGGTGGAGTCGAGCGGATCGACCGCCGGGTAGATACCGAGCGAGGCGATGTCGCGCGACAGCACGACGGTCGAGTCAAGGTGGCCGAAAGTCGTGGCCGGGCTGGGGTCGGTCAAGTCGTCCGCCGGCACATAGACGGCCTGGATCGAGGTGATCGAGCCGACGCGGGTGGAGGTGATGCGCTCCTGCAGGCGGCCCATTTCCTCGGCCAGGGTCGGCTGGTAGCCCACGGCGGAGGGCATGCGGCCGAGCAGCGCCGACACTTCGGTACCGGCCAGGGTGTAGCGGTAGATATTGTCGACGAAGAAGAGGATGTCGCGGCCTTCGTCGCGGAACTTCTCGGCCATGGTGAGGCCGGTCAGCGCCACGCGCAGGCGGTTACCCGGCGGCTCGTTCATCTGGCCGAACACCATGCCGACCTTGTCGAGCACGTTCGACTCTTTCATCTCGTGATAGAAGTCGTTACCCTCGCGGGTGCGCTCGCCGACGCCGGCGAACACCGACAGGCCGGCGTGCTGCTTGGCGATGTTGTTGATCAGCTCCATCATGTTCACGGTCTTGCCGACGCCGGCGCCGCCGAACAGGCCGACCTTGCCACCCTTGGCGAACGGGCAGATCAGGTCGATCACCTTGATGCCGGTTTCGAGCAGGTCGGTGGTGGGCGAGAGTTCGTCGAACCTGGGCGCCTTGGCGTGAATCGGGCGACGTTCGTCGTACTGGATCGGGCCGGCTTCGTCGATCGGGCGGCCGAGCACGTCCATGATGCGGCCCAGCGTGCCATGGCCGACGGGGATGGAGATCGGCGCGCCGGTGCCCTTGACGCTCATGCCGCGGCGGAGGCCGTCGGAGGAGCCCATGGCGATGGTGCGGACGATGCCGTCGCCCAGTTGCTGCTGCACCTCGAAGGTGAGGCCGGCTTCGGCGTTGCCCATATTGGCGTCGTCGAGGACGAGGGCATCGTAGACTTTGGGCATGGAATCGCGGGGGAACTGGATGTCCACCACCGCGCCGATGCACTGAACGATGTTTCCGTTGCTCATGGTCGTTTCCTTAATGCGTTGAATTCTTAAACAGCCGCCGCGCCACTGACAATCTCGGAAATCTCTTTCGTGATCGCCGCCTGCCGCGCCTTGTTGTAGATGAGTTGCAGTTCCTTGATGACGTCGCCGGCGTTGTCGGTGGCGGACTTCATCGCCACCATGCGCGCCGCCTGCTCGGACGCCATGTTCTCGGCCACCGCCTGGTAGATCAGCGCCTCCGTGTAGCGCACCAGCATCTCGTCGATGACAACGCGCGCCTCGGGCTCGTAGAGGTATTCCCAGCTACCTTCGGGGGTGCCGAGACGCTCGCCCGTCAACGGCAGCAGCTGCTCGATCACGGGCTCCTGCTTCATGGTGTTGATGAAGCGGGTGTAGGCCAGATAGACGACATCGAGTTCGTTGTTCTGGAAGGCGTCGACCATGACCTTGATCGGGCCGATCAGCTTTTCCAGATGCGGCGTGTCGCCCAGGTGCACGACGTGCGAGACAACCTTGGCACCGAGGCGCTGCATGAAGCCGAGGCCCTTGTTGCCGATGGCCGTGACCCGGATGTCGTCGACACCCTCGGACTCCCATTTGCGCATGTGATTGAGCGACATGCGCAGGATGTTGGTGTTGAGACCGCCGCAGAGACCCTTGTCGGTGCTCACCACAATCAGCCCGATGCGCTTGACCGGCGCACGGTGTTCGAGGAAGGGGTGGTGGTACTCGGTGTTGTTGGCCTGCGAGAGGTTGGCCGCGAGGCGGCGGATTTTCTCGCTGTAGGGGCGGGCGGCACGCATCCGCTCCTGCGCCTTGCGCATTTTGCTTGCTGCCACCATCTCCATGGCCTTGGTGATCTTCCGGGTGTTCTGGACCGACTTGATCTTGGTCCGGATTTCCTTGCCGCCTGCCATGATCGGTCCTTAGGCCCAGTGCTTCTTGAACTCGGAAACGGCGCCGGTGAGCAGCGCCTCGGCGTCCTTGTCCAGATCCTTGGTCGTCGCGATCTTGTTCATCAGCTCGGAGTGGCTCTGCTTCATATACTGGTGCAGCGCCGACTCGAAGGCGAGGATCTTGCCCACCGGGACGTCGTCGAGATAACCCCCGTTGGCCGCGAACAGCGAAACCGCCATCTCGGCCACGGACAGCGGCGAATACTGGGTCTGTTTCATCAGTTCGGTGACGCGGCGACCGCGCTCGAGCTGCTTCTTGGTCGCATCGTCGAGATCGGAAGCGAATTGGGCGAAGGCCGCGAGTTCGCGAAACTGCGCCAGCGACAGACGCACGCCGCCGCCGAGCTTCTTGATGACCTTGGTCTGGGCAGCGCCGCCGACGCGGGACACTGAAATACCCGCGTTCATGGCCGGACGGATGCCGGCGTTGAACAGGTCGGTTTCGAGGAAGATCTGGCCGTCGGTAATCGAGATCACGTTGGTCGGCACGAAGGCGGAGACGTCGCCGGCCTGGGTTTCGATCACCGGCAGAGCGGTGAGCGAACCGGTCTTGCCCTTGATCTCGCCGTTGGTGAACTTCTCGACCCATTCCTCGGAGACGCGCGCGGCGCGTTCGAGCAGGCGCGAGTGCAGGTAGAAGACGTCGCCCGGGTAAGCTTCGCGGCCCGGCGGACGGCGCAGCAGCAGCGAGATCTGGCGGTAGGCCCAAGCCTGCTTGGTCAGGTCGTCGTAGATGATCAGGGCGTCCTGGCCGCGGTCGCGGAAGTACTCACCCATGGTGCAGCCGGTGTAGGGAGCGATGAACTGCATCGCGGCCGAGTCGGAGGCCGTGGCGGCGACGACGATGGTGTATTCCATCGCGCCGTATTCCTCGAGCTTGCGCACCACGTTGACGACCGTCGACGCCTTCTGGCCGACCGCCACGTAGATGCAGATCATGTTCTGACCTTTTTGATTGATGATGGTGTCGACGGCCACGGCGGTCTTGCCGGTCTGGCGGTCGCCGATGATCAACTCGCGCTGGCCGCGGCCGATCGGCACCATGGAATCGATGGCCTTGAGGCCGGTCTGCACCGGCTGCGACACCGACTTGCGCCAGATCACGCCCGGGGCGACCTTTTCGATCTTGTCGGTCATCTTGGCGTTGATCGGGCCCTTGCCGTCGATGGGCTGGCCCAGGGAGTTCACCACGCGGCCGAGCAGTTCGGGGCCGACCGGCACCTCGAGAATGCGCCCGGTGCACTTGACGACGTCGCCCTCGGTGATGTGCTCGTAGTCGCCGAGCACCACGGCGCCGACGGAGTCGCGCTCGAGGTTCAAGGCCATGCCGAAGGTGTCGCCGGGGAATTCCAGCATCTCGCCCTGCATGACGTCGGCGAGACCGTGCACGCGGCAGATGCCGTCGGTCACGGAAACCACCGTGCCCTGCGCGCGCAGATCGGCGCCGGTCTGCAGGTTCTGTATCTTGTTCTTGATCAGTTCGCTAATTTCGGAAGGATTGAGCTGCATGGAGGGCTCCAAATATTCTTAAGACCGCAGCGCCGTCGCCATGGCGGCCAGCTTGCCGCGCACGGAGGCGTCCAGAACCTGGTCGCCGACTTCGACACGGACACCGCCGATCAGCTCGGGATCGAGCCGAATTTCGGGGCGCAGCCGGGTCTTGAAGCGGGCTTCCAGATCGGAGAGCAGTTTCTGTTGCTGGGCGTCGTCGAGGGGGAAAGCACTGAAGATCACGGCGTCCTTGACGCCCTCCTCGGCACTCTTGAGGCTCTCGAAGAAGACGGCGATTTCCGGCAGCACGCCAAGACGTTCGTTGCCGGCGAGAACCTGAATCATGCTGGCCACGTCAGCCTCCACCGCGCCACCAAGCAGCGCGGTGACGAGATCCGCCTTCCGCGCCGCGGTCAGGTTCGGGTTGCCGACGCAGGCCGCGACCTCGGCGTTGCCGGCAATGGCGGACAACTGCGCGAGACGCTCGGACCATAGGGACAAGGCCGGCTTGCCCTGTTCCCTGGCCAGGCGGAAAACCGCCTCGGCATAGGGTCGCGCAATGGTGACGAGTTCGGCCATGATCCTAGAGTTCCTGCTTCAGGCCGGCCAGCATGTCGGCATGGGCGGCGGCGTTGACCTCGCGGCGCAGGATCTTCTCGGCGCCGGCCACGGCCAGCTCGCCCACGCGGTCGCGCAGGGCGGCGCGGGCGCGCTCGGTGTCCTGGTCGAGTTCGGCCAGCTTGGCGTTGTAGACCTTCTCGGCCTCGACACGCGCGACGCCCTTGGCTTCCTCGATCATTTGCGCGACGCGCTTGTCGGTCTCGGCAAAGATGCCGGAAGCCTTTTCCTTGGCCTCGCGGATGGTGTCGGCGGAACGCTTGGAAGCAAGTTCCAGATCGTGCTTGCCGCGCTCGCCGGCGGCAAGCCCATCAGCAATCTGCTGCTGACGATCGGCCATCGCCTTCTGCAGCGGCGGCCAGACATATTTCATCGTGATCCAGATGAACAGGGCGAACCATATCATCTGGCCGATGAGGGTTGCGTTGATGCTCACGCCAACCTCCTAGTCGGGTGGAAAACGAAGTTTCAGAGCAGGCTAACCTTCAGGTTATGCCGTAACTAAAACGTTGAGGATCAGCCCTTGACGACGGCGATGAACGGGTTGGCGAACAGCAGGAACAGCGCGATGCCGACGCCGATCATGGTCACCGCGTCGAGCAGGCCGGCGACGATGAACATCTTGACCTGCAGCGTCGGAATCATTTCCGGCTGGCGCGCGGCGCCTTCGAGGAAGCGGCCGCCGAGGATACCGAATCCGATGGCGGTACCGAGGGCACCGGCACCGATCAGGATGGCGACGGCGATGGCAGTGTTACCCAGCAGCATGGCAAGGGCTTCCATATTTTCTCCTTTAACGTAGGTACGGGGTTAATTGAAAATGAATCAGTGGGATTCCGAGGCCATCGACATGTACACGATGGTCAGCATCATGAAGACGAAGGCCTGCAGGGTGATGATCAGGATGTGGAACAGCGCCCAGGGCAGGGCCAGCGGCAGTTGCCAGACGCCGAGAAGCGCGATGAGGATGAACACCATCTCGCCGGCGTACATGTTGCCGAAAAGTCGCAGGGAAAGCGAGATCGGCTTGGCGATGTCCTCGACAATGCGGAAGAGTAGATTCACCGGCGCCAGCTTGGGGCCGAAGGGCACGGTGAAAATCTCGTGCATGAAGCCGCCGATGCCTTTCACCTGGAAATTCATCCAGATCATGATCAGAAAGACCGTGATCGACATGGCGAAGGTGAGATTGGGGTCGGTGGTCGGCACGACCTTGAGGTAATGCACACCGGTGGCGCTCGCCACGGTCGGCAGGAAATCCACCGGGATCAGGTCCATGGCGTTCATGATGAACACCCAGACAAAAATGGTGATGGCCAGCGGCGCGACGATGGGGCTGTTGCCGTGGTAGGTGTCCTTGACCTGCTGGTTCACGAAACTCAGCACCATCTCGAAGAAATTCTGCCAGCCGCGCGGCACGCCGCTGGTGGCCTTGCTCGCCAGCACGGCCATGGAGCCGAAGACGATGAGGCCGAGAGCGCCGGAAACGATCAGGGTGTCGAGGTGGAAAGTCCAGAAGCCCGAGCCAACCTTGAGGTTGGTCAGGTGGTGGGCAATGTATTCGGAAGTGGTGGGGATTTCGCCGGAGGCCATGTCTTTTTCGATCCGGTTAGCGTTTTTTCAGCAGTGCGGCCCAGTAGACGCCGAAAGTCAGAATATAAGCCAAGAATAACGGCAGTGCCGGCACATTCCGCCAATTTACGAACACCAGCACAAACAAACCCAGCGTCACGGCAAACTTGTAGCCTTCGCCGAGCATCTGCGCCCGATACAATTTCCCGGGCTCGCCATCGCATTGCCGTATTGCCCGCCAGACATAAGCGACGCCCGCCAGCACCCCAATGCCACCGCCGACCAGCGCCGCCAGCGCGGCGCCCGCACCGCCGGCCAATCCCGCCAGCGCTGCAATTCCCGCCGTCGCCAGCAACTGACGGCTCAGGATCCAGCGTACTTGCGGATGGACATGCGAAAGCATGTTGAGCCCAGAAAACCTTTCTATGTTAGTCGAATTTAATATTTCGGTCAAGAGTTTTTGTGCAGGTGCACATATCACTTTAGTCGTGCCAGGAGCCCGTCGAGCTGGTCGAGACTGCCGAAGCGTATCGTCAGGCTGCCGGCGCCCTTGCGGTTGGCGGCGATCTTGACGGTCGCACCCAGCGCGTCGGCGATTTCCTCCTCCAGGCGCAGCAAATCGCGGTTGGGCGCGGCCGCCTTGTGCTGCGGCGGGTTGAGGGTACGCGCCACCATGCGCTCGGTCTCGCGCACCGAATAACCCTTGTCCACGACCTGTGCCGCCACCCGGCCTTGCTCGCTCTTGGGCAGCGGCAGCAGGGCGCGGGCGTGGCCCATTTCGATGTCGCCGGCCATCAGCATGTCCTGCGCCGGCTTGGCCAGTTGCAGCAGCCGCAGCAAATTGGTGGTCGCCGGACGCGAGCGGCCAACGGCGTCGGCCGCTTCCTGGTGGGTCATGGCGAACTCGTCGATCAGCCGCTGTACGCCGGCGGCCTCCTCCAGCGGATTGAGGTCCTCGCGCTGAATGTTCTCGATCAGCGACATGGCCAGCGCCGCGTCGTCCGGGATTTCGCGGATCAGCACCGGCACCTCGGACAAGCCGGCGATCTGCGAGGCGCGCCAGCGCCGCTCGCCGGCGATGATCTCGTAGCGGCCGCCGCTGACCGGCCGCACCGAAATCGGCTGGATCAGGCCCTGCACCTTGATCGAGGCCGCCAGTTCTTCCAGCGAACCCGGGTCCATGCGCGTGCGCGGCTGGTATTTGCCCGGCTGCAGCGCGGTCACCGGCAGGGTTTCCTGACGGTGCGTCTCGGGTGCGTTGTTGGCGGCCAGCAGGGCGTCGAGGCCGCGGCCAAGACCTTTCATTTTTGGTGGATTCATTGTTCGCTCACTGTTCATTGTTCCAGGTTTTAACGCGTTCGATCATTTCGTTCGCGAATGTCATGTAGGCCTGCGCGCCCTTGGCCGCCTTATCGAACAGCACGCCGGGGACGCCGTGCGAGGGCGCCTCGGCCAGCCGCACGTTGCGCGGCACCAGGGTCTTGAACACCTTGTCGCCGAAGTGCTGCTCGAGCTGCTGCGACACCTGATTGGCCAGCAGCGAGCGCGGATCGAACATCACCCGCAGCAGACCGATGATGCGCAGGTCGCGGTTGAGGTTCTTGTGAACCTGCTTGATGGTGTTGACCAGGTCCGACAGACCCTCCAGCGCGTAGTACTCGCACTGCATCGGAATGATGACGCCATGGGCGGCGCAGAGGCCGTTCAAGGTCAGCATCGACAGCGAGGGCGGGCAGTCGATCAGCACGAAATCGTAGTCGTCGGCATGGTTGGCGAGCGCTTGCTTAAGTCGTAGCTCCCGCTGGTCGAGATCGACGAGTTCGACTTCGGCGCCGGCCAGGTCGCGATTGGCCGGCAGCAGGTCGAAGCCGCCGCTGGGCGAAGTGACGCGCGCCTCGGCCATGGCGGCAAGGCCGAGCAGCACATGGTAGACCGAGCGCTGCAGCGCCCGCTTGTCGATACCGGCGCCCATGGTGGCATTGCCCTGCGGGTCGAGGTCGATCAGCAGCGTGCGCTGGCCGGCCATCCGCAAGGCGGCCGCAAGATTGACCGAGGTGGTGGTCTTGCCGACCCCGCCCTTTTGGTTGGCAATCGCGAAGATGTGCATCGTCAGGTTTTCTCCAGGACAAGCAAATGGCGTTGGGCATCGAGCCCGGGAACCGTGATTTCATGGCTGGCGGCGAGCCGCCAGCCGGATGGCAGCGCCGCGACCTCTGCGGTGGGAAAGATGCCCTTCATCGCCAGCAACTGATCGGACAGGTGGCCAGCATAGCGGACAAAATCGGCGAGGCTGGCGAAGGCGCGGGAGATGGCGGCGTCGAATATCTCAGTCACTGCTTCGGCACGGGCGCAGTGAATGCTCACATTTGTCAGTCCAAGTTCGATCTTCGCCTGCTGCTGGAAGGATGTTTTCTTCTGACTGGCTTCGATGGAGGCGACCTGCCATTCCGGCCGGGCGATGGACAGCACCAGCCCGGGCAGACCGGCGCCGCTGCCCACGTCGGCGATACGCCGTCCCGCCAGCGCCGACTTTTGTTCCAGCGCCGGCAGCAGCGCCAGCGAGTCGAGCAGGTGATGCGTCACCATGTCGGCCGGATTGCGTACCGCCGTCAGGTTGTAGGTGCGGTTCCATTTGACTAGCAGATCGAGGTAAGCGAGCAGGCGCTGTTCCGCTCCGTCCGGCAGAGCCAAACCCAACGCGGCGATACCGGCGTGCAGTTGTTCCGTCGGCATCATGCCGTCGCCTCCGATCCCAAAGCGCAGTCGGCCGCGTCATCGTGTCGGCGACCGGCGGCAATCGCGGTCGGTCGCATCCCCTGACGGGGCCCCTGCTCCCTGCTCATGCCGCCCGCCGCTTCAAGTGAACCAGCAACAGGGAAATGGCCGCCGGAGTGACTCCCTGAAGCCGCGCCGCCTGCCCCAGCGTTTCGGGGCGATACTGGCTGAGCTTCTGCCGCACCTCGATACCGAGTCCGCGCACCTCGGCGTAGTCGATGCCGTGGGGCAGGCGCAGTTCCTCGCTGGCCCGGTTGCGGGCGACCTCTTCCTTCTGCCGCTCGATGTAGCCGTGGTACTTGGCCTGGATCTCGACCTGCTCGACCACCCGCGGCTCGCTTGGGCGCTGCCCTTCCCCCGCCCCGGGCAGGGTCATCAGGCTGGCGTAGGTCACTTCCGGACGGCGCAACAAATCGAACAGGCGGTACTCGCGCTCCAGCGGCTTGGACAGGACGCGCAAGGCATCGGCCTCCGGTACCAGGCGCGGGTTGACCCAGGTCGCCTTGAGGCGCTCGGTCTCGCACGCGATGGCGTCGCGCTTGCGGTTGAAGGCGTCCCAGCGCGCGTCGTCGACGAGGCCGAGCTCACGGCCGATCTCGGTCAGGCGCAGGTCGGCGTTGTCCTCGCGCAAGCTGAGGCGGTACTCGGCGCGGCTGGTGAACATGCGGTAGGGCTCGGAAACCCCGCGCGTGATCAGGTCGTCGACCAGCACGCCGAGGTAGGCCTGGTCCCGCCGCGGGCTCCAGGCTTCGAGTTGGCCGGCGAAGCGCGCGGCATTGATGCCGGCGAGCAGCCCCTGCGCCGCCGCCTCCTCGTAGCCGGTCGTCCCGTTGATCTGGCCGGCGAAAAAGAGGCCGGCGATGGACTTGGTCTCGAACGAGGCCTTGAGGTTGCGCGGGTCGAAGTAGTCGTACTCGATGGCGTAGCCCGGTCGCAGTATGTGGGCGTTTTCGAGGCCGCGGATCGAGCGCACCAGGGCGAGCTGGACATCGAAGGGCAACGAGGTCGACACCCCCTGCGGGTAGATCTCGTGGGTGGTCAGGCCCTCGGGTTCGAGGAAGACCTGGTGCTCGTCGCGGCCGGCGAAGCGGTGGATCTTGTCCTCGATCGAGGGACAGTAGCGCGGCCCGACGCCCTCGATCACGCCGGTGAACATCGGCGAGCGATCGAGTCCGGCGCGGATGATGTCGTGGGTGCGAGCGTTGGTGTGGGTGATCCAGCACGGCACCTGGCGCGGGTGCTGCGCAGCATTGCCAAGAAACGAAAACACCGGCGCCGGGTCGTCGCCGGGCTGTACCTGCATCACCGAGTAGTCGATGGTCCTGCCGTCGAGGCGCGGCGGGGTGCCGGTCTTGAGCCGCCCAACCGGCAATTGCAGTTCGCGCAGGCGCTGCGCCAGGGAGATCGCTGGCGGGTCGCCAAAGCGCCCGGCACGGTAGTTCTCCAGGCCGACGTGAATGAGGCCGTTGAGAAAGGTGCCGGCGGTAAGTACCACGGCCGGCGCCTCGAAGCGAATGCCAAGCTGGGTCACCACGCCGCCGACCCGGTCGCCGTTCAGCGTCAGGTCATCGACCGCCGCCTGGAACAGGGTCAGGTTCGGCTGGTTCTCGATGCGGCCACGAATGGCCTGCTTGTAGAGCACGCGATCGGCCTGGGCGCGGGTGGCACGTACCGCCGGCCCCTTGGAGGCATTGAGGATGCGAAACTGGATGCCGGCCTCGTCGGTCGCCGCCGCCATCGCCCCGCCCAAGGCATCGACCTCCTTGACCAGGTGCCCCTTGCCGATGCCGCCGATCGATGGGTTGCACGACATGGCACCCAGCGTCTCGATGTTGTGCGTCAGCAGCAGCGTCACCGCGCCCGAGCGGGCCGCGGCCAGCGCCGCCTCGGTGCCGGCATGACCGCCGCCGACAACGATGACATCAAAGCGATCTGGAAACAGCATGGGAAAAGTGCCGCCTTCGGCGTCCAACAAGTTAGGCTTCGCGGTCAATGATATGCCGACTTATCGTCGGCGCGTTGTCGGCGCTGGCGGGACGGCGAGGGGAATCCAAAAGAGGCGCCATGATACGCCGGCGAGGCAGCCCAATTCAAACCGGAGCAAGATGTTTCACGTGAAACCGGGGACAGAGTTCAGCGAAGACCCACCTTGAGGCGAATCCACCACGTTTCACGTGGAACAAAATCAGTGTTTGCCGCCCAACCCAAGATAGGACTCGATCACCTTCGGGTCATCCTGAAGCTGATCGCTCGACCCCTCGATCGCCACCTCGCCGGTTTCCAGCACATAACCGTAGTCGGCGATCTGCAATGCGGCGCGGGCATTCTGCTCGACCAGCAACACCGCCACCCCGCTCTTCTTGAGGTCGGCGACGATGCGGAAAATCTCGCGCACGATCAGCGGCGCCAGACCGAGGCTGGGCTCGTCGAGCAGCAACAGACGCGGCTTGGCCATCAGGGCGCGACCGACGGCCAGCATCTGCCGTTCGCCGCCCGAGAGTGTTCCGGCCATCTGGGCGCGGCGCTCCTTCATGCGGGGAAATATCCCGAACACCCGCTCCATGGTCGCGTGCTCGTCACGATGCCCGAGGCGGTGGCGCATGAAGGCGCCGAGCAGCAGGTTGTCCTCGACGCTCATTTCGCCGAACAGGGCGCGTGACTCGGGCACCAGTGTCATGCCCTGCGCCACCATGCGCTCGACCTCGATCTCGCCTTGGGCATGGCCGAGGTAGGCAATCTCGCCCCGGCTGTGCGGCAGCACGCCCATGATGGCGGAGAGCAGCGTGGTCTTGCCAGCGCCATTGGGGCCGATCACCGTGACGATCTGGCCGGCCTCGACCTTGAGCGAGACATGGTGCAGCGCCTCGACCTTGCCATGGGAAACGCAGAGGTCGCGCACTTCGAGAATCGGCTGGGCAGCGCTCATGTCATGCCTCCGTAGGGCCGTCCCAAGGAGGCATGCGCGGTTTGCCCCCTCTGGGGGTGGGGGGCAGCGAGCCGGTGTTGCGAGCGTGGGGGGCCAATATTGTCATTCGACTCCGCCGAGATAGGCTTCCAGAACCGCCGGATCCTGCTGCACCGTTTCCGGCAGGCCCTCGGCGATCTTCTCGCCGAACTCCATCACCACCACGCGGTCGGCCAGGCCCATGACAAAGTCCATGTCGTGCTCGACCAGCAGGATACCCATGCCCTCGGCCTTGAGCTTCTTCAGCAGCTCGGCCAGCGCCTGCTTTTCCAGATAGCGCAGGCCGGCGGCCGGCTCGTCGAGCAGCAGCAGGCAGGGATCGGCCGCCAGGGCACGGGCAATCTCGACGATGCGCTGCTGGCCCAGTGCCAGGCTGCCGGCCGGATCGAACATGTAGCCGCCGAGGCCGACACGGTCGATCTGCCGGGCGGCCTCCGCCAGAAGTCGCGCCTCCTCGGCGCGCTCAAGCCGCAGCGCGGCCGCCACCACGCCCCTGCCGCCACGCAGATGCGTACCGATGGCAACGTTCTCGAGTACCGACATCGCCGGCAGCAGGCGCACATGCTGGAAGGTACGGCTCATGCCAAGGCGAGCGATGTCGCGCGCGGCCAGGCTATCGATGCGCTCGTCGAGAAAACGGATTTCGCCCGACGTCGGACCATCGACGCCCGTAACGCAGTTGAACATGGTGCTTTTTCCCGCGCCGTTGGGGCCGATCAGCGCCAGGATCTCGCCGGCGGCGACCGAGAAGTTCATGCGGTCGTTGGCGACGAGGCCGCCGAACTTCTTCACCACATTCCTGACCTCGAGCAGTACCGTGCCCACTGCGGGCACCGCGCGCCGCGGCAGGGAGTCGGCCGCCGGCACCACCCGCACCTCGTCGCCCCGCGGCAGCCAGCGCAGCAGCATGGGCCAGAGGCCGTCGCGGGCGCGCTGCAGCATCACGATCATCATCACGCCGAAGACGATCATCTCGAAGTTGCCGGAGGCGCCGAAAATCTGCGGCAACAGGTCCTGCAGCCATTGCTTCATCACCGTGATGACCGCGGCGCCGACCAGCGCCCCCCAGACATGGGCCGCGCCGCCGATCACCGCCATGAACAGGTACTCGATGCCGATGTGCAGGCCGAACGGCGTCGGGTTGACGAAGCGCTGCAGGTGAGCGTAGAGCCAGCCCGAAACGCAGGCGTAGAGCGCGGCGATGATGAAGATCACCACCTTGGAGCGCGCGGTGTCGACGCCCATGGCCTCGGCCATCACCGTGCCGCCCTTGAGGGCGCGTATTGCCCTGCCCTCGCGCGAATCGAGCAGGTTGTGCGTCAGCCAGATGGCGCCGAGCAGCATCAGCCAGATCAGGTAGTAATAGTGGCGCGAGTCCTTGAGTTCGAAGCCGAAAACGGCCAGCACCGGGATGCCGGTGATGCCGGTATGGCCGCCGAGGAACTCGACGTTGCCGAAGAGGAAATAGAGCGAAATGCCCCAGGCGATGGTGCCGAGCGGCAGATAGTGGCCCGATAAGCGCAGCGTCATCCATCCCAGCACAAGAGCTACAAGCGCAGTAAGCGCTAACCCCAAGAGCAGCGCCAGCCACGGCGAACCACCCAGCAAGGCCAGCGCGGGCGGCAGGCCCTGGGTCGTCGTCAGCCACGCCGTGGTATAGGCGCCCAAGCCGACGAAGGCCGCCTGGCCGAAGGACGTGAGTCCGCCGACGCCAGTCAGCAGCACCAGCCCCAGCGCCACCAGCGAATAGAGGCCGATGTAGTTGAGCAGGGTGACATGGAACTCGGCCAGCGCCAGCGGCGCCAGCGCCAGCAGGGCGAGAAAGATGGCGAGGGCGGCGCCATTGCGTGAAACCCGGCGCATCACTCCTCCTCTTCGACGTGGCGCGTCGTCAGCGAGCGCCACAAGAGCACCGGAATGATCAGGGTGAACACGATCACTTCCTTGAAGGCGCTGGCGTAGAAGGACGAGAAGGCTTCGAGCAGCCCCACCAGCACCGCGCCGGCGGCCGCCACCGGATAGCTGGCCAGGCCGCCGATGATGGCACCGACGAAGCCCTTGAGGCCGATGAGGAAGCCGGTGTCGTAATAGATGGTGGTGATCGGCGCAATCAGGATGCCGGAGAAGGCGCCGATGGCGGCGGCGAGCAGGAAAGAGAGCTTGCCCGCCATGGTGGTCGAGATGCCCATCAGCCGCGCACCGACGCGATTGATCGCCGTGGCGCGCAGCGCCTTGCCGTAGAGCGTGCGCTCGAACAGTTGGTAGAGGGTGACGATCAGCACCAGGCTGGCGATCACCACCCAGATCGTCTGGCCGCCTATGGTGAAACCGGCGATTTCGAGATTGCCCTCGGAGAAGGCCGGCGTGCGCGAGCCCTCGGCGCCGAAGAACAGCAGGCCCAGCCCCACCAGCGTCAGGTGCACCGCCACCGACACGATCAGCAACACCAGCACCGAGGCCTCGGCCAGCGGCTGGTAGGCGAGGCGATAGACCATGGGCCCGAGCGGCACCACCACGGCCAGCGCCAGCAGCACCTGCGCCGCCAGCGGCAGTTCGGCCGGCTTGATCAGCCACAGCAGCGCCGTCAACGCCGCCGGATAGACGATGTTCCAGCCGACGATGCCGGGAATGCGCCGCGCGGTGCCGCGCTTGACCGCCAGCGCCAGGTCGATGGCAGCGACGGCGATACCCATGCCGAGCAGCAGCCACAGCGTACCCGGCAGCTTGCCGGCCTGCAGGGCGGCCAAGGTCAGCGCGCCGAAGGCGACGTACTCGCCCTGCGGGATGAAGATCACCCGGGTGACCGCAAACACCAGCACCAGCGCCAGCGCCAGCAGCGCATAGATGGCGCCATTGGTGATGCCGTCCTGGCCGAGCAGCAGGGCGATCTGGAAATCCATGGATTGAAAATTCCTTAAACGAACAAGGGCGCCCTCAAACCCGAGAGCGCCCTTGTTCCGGGGGCGGCAAGTATACCGCCCGAGACTGCTTACAACCTTACTTCAGCAGCTTCCAGACTCCATTCTCGATCACCACCATGACGCGGGCGCGCTGGTCGAAGCCGAGGTGATCCTGCGCCGACATGTTGACGATGCCGTGCGACACCGTGACGTCCTTCAGGCCTTCCAGCGCGTCGCGCAGCGCGGCGCGGAACTCCTTGCTGCCGGGCTTGGCCTTCTTCAGGGCGACCGGGACGGCGTTGGCGAGCAGCAGGCCGGCGTCCCAGGCGTGGGCGCCGAAGGTCGAGGTCGAGCCCTTGCCGTGGGCGGCCTCGTACTTGGCGACGTAGGCCAGCGCCACCTTCTTGATCGGGTTGCCGTCGGGCAGCTGGCCCGCCACCAGCACCGGGCCGGCGGGCAGGAAGGTGCCTTCGCAGTCCTTGCCGCAGACGCGCATGAAGTCCATGTTGGCGACGCCATGGGTCTGGTAGAACTTGCCGGTATAGCCCTTCTCCTTCAACGTCTTCTGCGGCAGCGCGGCCGGCGTGCCGGAACCGGCGATCAGCACGGCGTCAGGCTTGGCCGAGAGGATTTTCAGCACCTGGCCGGTCACCGAGGTGTCGGCGCGGTTGTAGCGCTCGTTGGCGACGATCTTGAGCTTGCGCGCCTCGGCGATCTTGGTGAATTCCTGGGACCAGCCCTCGCCGTAGGCATCGGCGAAGCCGATGAAGGCGACGGTCTTCACACCGGCATTGGTCATGTGCTCGACGATGGCGGTCGACATCTGCACGTCGTTCTGCGGCGTCTTGAACACCCACTTCACCTTCGGGTTGGCGGGATCGACAATGCGCGCCGAAGCGGCCATCGAGATCATCGGCGTCTCGGCCTCGGCGGCGATGTCGATCATGGCCAGCGAGTTCGGCGTGATGGTCGAACCGACGATGACATCGACCTTGTTCTCGGAGATGAACTTGCGCGTGTTCTTGACCGCGGTGGTCGTGTCGGAAGCGTCGTCGAGAATGATGTAGTTGATCTTCTGGCCAGCGATGCTCGTCGGCATCAGGGCGAAGGTGTTCTTTTCGGGAATGCCCAGGCTCGCCGCCGGGCCGGTGGCCGAGACGTTGACCCCTACCGTGATGTCGGCCCTGGCCACAAGGGCCGCGAGAGCGAGAACGACGCCAACCGCCAGGCTTTTCTTCTGCATTTATTCCTCCTCCGGAACGAGTGTCACTGCTTCAAAGCGCCGTATCGTAGCCGAATTTCGCGATCAGCACAGCGGTAACGGCCAGAAACACCCAGCGCACGAAACCGCTGCCGTGGCGCAGGGCCAGACGGCTGCCTGCCATCGCTCCGACGATATTGAATACCGCCATCGCCAGCGCCAGCTGCCACAGCACGTGGCCGGCAGGCGCGAACCAGGCCAGCGCCGCGAGGTTGGTGCTGAAATTGACCACCTTGGCCGCCGCGGAGGCACGCAGGAAATCGAGGCCGAAGAAGCGGACGAAGGCGAAGATCATGAAGCTGCCCGCTCCGGGGCCGAAGAAGCCGTCGTAGAAACCGAGCACGGCCCCGGCCAGCAGCGCCGGTCGCGTCGCGCTGCCGGAAAAAGTCGGCGCTCGCGACACGGCGCCGAAGTCGCGCTTCATCACCGTGTAGATGAAAACCGCCACCAGTAGCAGCAGGATCAGTGGCCGCAGCAATTCCTTCGGTGCCAGCGACACCAGCGCCGCGCCGCAGAAAGAGAGGACAAAGGCCGCACCCGCCGCCGGCAACGCCACCTCCCACGGCAGCGTAATGCGCCGGGCGTAGCGCCAGGCCGCGTTGGCCGTGCCGAAGATCGACGAGCCCTTGTTGGTGCCGAGCACCGTGGCCGGCGCCTCGGCCGGCAGCACGGTCAACAGCGCCGGCACCTGGATCAGTCCGCCGCCACCCGCGACGGCGTCGACAAAGCCGGCCAGCAACGCCGCCGTCAGCAGAAAAGCGATTTCCATATACTTGACCTATCGCATTATTCTTGCCGGCCGCCCCAACGATGCTATTCTACTTTAGCAATATGCTTACCTCCACAACCCCACCCGTGTCCGATCTGCTGACGCTCGCCGAAATGATGTCGCGCCATACCGTCAGCGTGGCGCCGGACTGCCCGCTGGCGGAGGCTGCGGCGCGGATGGCGGAGCTCTCCATTTCCTCCATCCTCGTCATCGAGGGTCGCGCCCTGCGCGGCATCGTCACCGAGCACGACCTGCTGCACGCCCTGCGCGGCCACACGACGCCGGCGACACCCGTCTCCGCCATCATGAGCGCGCCAGTACTCACCGCCCACCACTCCCTCGGCTATCGCGAAGCCTACCAGCTTGCCAGCGGCAACGGCGTGCGCCATCTCGTCGTCGTCGACGACGCCGGCGAGCCGATCGGCATCGTCACCCACACCGACTTCCGCCAGCGCCTCGGCCTCGGCCCCTTCCCGCGGCCGATCGGCCTGGAAACGCTCAACGATGCGCCGGCCGCCGCGCAGTACGCCGACGAGCAGCAACAGCGCGGCAACCTCGACGCGGTCTTCGCCGCGCTGACCGAACTGGTATTCGTGCTCGACACCGACACGCGCCTGCTCCATGTCAACCCCGCCGTCACCCGGCTGCTCGGCTACACCGAGGCCGAATTGATCGGCCGGCCGGCGGTCGACGTCCACCCCGCCGACCACCGCGACGAGGCGCGCGCCACGCTCGCCGGCATGCTGGCGGGCACGGTCGACACCTGCCTGATTCCGCTGATTGCGCGCGACGGCACCGAGATCGCGGTGGAAACACGCATCGGCCACGGCAGCTGGGACGGCCGCCCGGCGCTGATCGCCGTCGCGCGCGACATCCGCGCCCGCGTCGCCGCCGAAAGCAAGCTGCGCCAGTTATCCACCGCCGTCGAGCAGAGCCCACTCACCATCATCATCACCGACACCGAAGGCAACATCGAATACGCCAACTCGCACTTCGAACTTGTTACCGGTTACCGCCGCGAGGAGATGCTGGGCCAGAACCCGCGCCTGCTGCAATCCGGCGAAACCCCGCTCGCCACCTACCAGGCGCTGTGGGCCGCCATCACCGCCGGCAAGACCTGGCGCGGCGAGCTCAAGAACCGGCGCAAGGACGGCAGCTTCTACTGGGAAAGCGCCGTGATCTCGCCGGTGCAGGACAGCCGCGGCGCCATCACCAACTACCTCGCCATCAAGCAGGACGTCACCGCCCAGCGCGCCGCCGAGGAGCGGCTGCGACTCGCCGCCAGCGTCTTCGAGCACGCTCACGAAGGCATCGTCATCACCGACCCGAACGGTGCCATCGTCGAGGTCAATAATGCGTTCTCCGATCTGACCGGCTACGCCCGCGAGGAGGTGCTGGGCCGGAACCCCAGCCTGCTCCAGTCCGACCAGCAGACCCCGGAGTTCTACGCCGCGATGTGGCAGACGCTGCTGCGGCAGGGCTACTGGCGCGGCGAGCTGTGGAACCGCCGCAAGAACGGCGAACTCTTCGCCGAACTGCTGACCATCACCGCCGTGCGCTCCCCCGACGGAACGCTCAGCCACTATGTCGGCATCTTCTCCGACATCACCCAGATCAAGCAGCACCAGCAGCGGCTCGAGTACCTGGCCCACTACGACCCGTTGACCCAGCTGCCCAACCGCGCACTGCTGGCCGACCGCATCCAGCAGGCGCTGGCCCACACCCTGCGCTCGGGCGACCTGCTCGCCGTCTGTTATCTCGACCTCGACGCCTTCAAGCCGGTGAACGACACCCACGGCCACGAAGCCGGCGACCAGCTGCTGATCGAGATCGCCAGCCGCCTCAAGAGCGCCCTGCGCGGCGGCGACACCGTGGCGCGGCTGGGCGGCGACGAATTCGTGCTGCTGCTGGGCGACCTTGCCAGCATCGAGGAAGGCGAGCAGGCGCTGACGCGGCTACTCGGGCTCATCGCCGCGCCGCTGACCATCGCCGGCCATGAGATCGCCGTGTCGGCCAGCATCGGCCTCACCCTCTTTCCGCTCGACCACGCCGACGCCGACACCCTGCTGCGCCACGCCGACCAGGCCATGTATGTGGCCAAGCAGTCCGGACGCAACCGCTTTCACCTGTTCGACACCGAGCACGACCGCCGCGTCCGCAGCCACCACGAGGCCTTCTCGCGCATCGAGGCGGCGCTGGCGGCGGGCGAGTTCTGCCTGTATTTCCAGCCCCAGGTCGACATGCGGCTCGGCGCGGTGATCGGCGCCGAGGCGCTGATTCGCTGGCAACACCCGGAACGCGGCCTGGTGCCACCGGGCGAATTCCTGCCGCTGATCGAGAACACCGAGCTCGACATCGCGCTCGGCGAATGGGTGCTCGAAACAGCGCTGCGCCAGATGGAAGCCTGGCAGGCCAACGGCTTCGCGCTCAAGATCAGCGTGAACATTTCCGCCCACCACCTGCAGGGCGAGAATTTCACGTCCCACCTGCAGGCGCTGCGGCAGCGCCATGCCAGCATCGCCCACGGCCAACTCGAACTCGAGGTGCTGGAAACCGCCGCGCTGCAGGACATGGGGCGCGTCTCGCGCGTCATCGACGAGTGTCGCCAGCTGGGGCTGTCCTTCTCGCTCGACGACTTCGGCACCGGCTATTCATCCCTGACCTACTTCCGCCGCCTGTCCGCCGACACCCTCAAGATCGACCAATCCTTCGTCCGCGACATGCTCGACGACGCCGACGACCTCGCCATCGTCGAAGGCATCATCGGGCTGACCCGCGCCTTTAACCGCTCGGTCATCGCCGAGGGCGTCGAAACCGCCGAGCACGGCCTGCTCCTGCTGCAACTCGGCTGCGACCTGGCCCAGGGCTATGGCATCGCGCGGCCGATGCCGGCGGCCGACCTGCCGGGCTGGATCGCCCGGTTCCGCCCCGACCCCCTGTGGGAGATCTGCAGCGGCTTCAACTGGCGGCGCGAGGATCTGCCCATGCTGACCGCCGAAACCGAGCACAGGCGCTGGATCGATCGCCTCTCGGCCTGCGTCGAGCGCGGCGAGTCCGCCGGCGTGCCGAACCTCGACCACCACGCCTGCCGCTTCGGCCGCTGGTACGAAAGCCACGGCCGCGAGCGCTACGGCGGCATCGACGACTACGCCGACATCGGGTTGATCCACGAACAGGTGCACGCCCGCGGCGCCGAACTGATGGCGCTGGTCGCCGCCGGCCGCGGCGGCGAGGCCAAGGCACGCCTGCCCGAGCTCCACGGCCTGCGCGACCGCCTGCTCGACCGGCTCTATACCGTCCAGGCCACGGTGCTGATGGGCGACTGACGCCCAGGCGCGCACGAATCGCGCGGCAAGCGCGGCTCGCTATTTTCCGATGCAGAAGCGCGAAAAGATCACGCCGAGCAGGTCGTCCGACGTGAATTCGCCGGTGATCGAGGCCAGCGCTTCCTGTGCCAGGCGCAGTTCCTCGGCGCAGAGTTCGAGTTGGCATAATTGCCGTTCCGCCAGCGCCGACTTTTCGGCGGCGACATTGAGCGCTTCCAGATGACGCTCGCGGGCGAGGATCACATCCTCGCCGTGACCGACCCAGCCGGCCACGCGCAGCAGTTCGTCGTGGAGCAGACCGATGCCCTCGCCCGTCTTCGCCGACAGCCGCAGATGGACCTGGCCCGCGCGCGCCGCATCCTCGAAACGTGCGGGTGCGATGCCGGCCAGATCGCACTTGTTCTCGACCACGAGGCGCTCGATGCCCGCCGGCAGCCGCGCGGCGATCGCGTGGTCGGCGGGAGTGACGCCGGCGCGGGCATCGACGATCTGCAGCACCACATCGGCCCGCGCAATCTCCTGCCAGGTGCGCTCGATGCCGATCTTCTCGATCGCGTCCTCCGTTTCGCGCAGGCCGGCGGTGTCGATCACATGCAGGGGGATGCCCTCGACGTGGATGGTCTCGCGCAGGGCATCGCGCGTGGTGCCGGGAACCTCGGTGACGATGGCGCGCTCCTCGCCGGCCAGCCGGTTGAGCAGCGAACTCTTGCCGACATTGGGCAGACCGGCCAGCACCACATGCAGGCCCGTGCGCAGCATGGCGCCCTGCCGCGCCCTGCCCTGCAAGGCCGCGATGTCGGCGCGCAGTTGCGCCAGCCGCGCGGCGGCGTCGATATCGCGCAGCAGTTGGTCGGCGTCGATCTCCTCGTCGGGAAAGTCGAGCGTGGCCTCGACCAGCATGCGCAATTCCGTCAGCCGCGCGACGATGCCATGGACAGCTTGGGAAAACTCGCCCGAGAGCGAGCGCAGGGCGGAACGCGCCGCCTGCGCCGTGGATGCCTCGATCAAGTCCGCCACGGCCTCGGCCTGGGCCAGGTCGAGCTTGTCGTTGAGGAAGGCACGGCGGGTGAATTCGCCCGGCTCGGCCAGGCGCGCGCCGAGCTCGATTGCGCGCGCCAGCAGCAACTGCATCACCACCGGCCCGCCGTGGCCCTGCAACTCGAGCACGTCCTCGCCGGTGAAGGAATGCGGCGCGGCAAAATAAAGCAGGATGCCGCGGTCGATGGCGATGCCGTCGGCCGCCAGAAAGTCGGCGCTGGCGGCACGGCGGGGATGAATGGCATCGGGCGCCTTGCCGGTCAGCGCGGCGGCGAAAGGCAGCAACTCGCTGCCCGAGACCCGTACCACGCCGATGCCACCGCGCCCCGGCGCCGTGGCAATGGCGGCGATAGTGTCAGTAAACGGAGTCATCTTGCAACCCGCTCAGCGGCTCAATGAGCACTCCCCGTGACATTCGAGCGCGGCGAGCAAGCGGGCTTCCCCCCCGCGACGGAGGACCGAGGGGGGTGAGCCTTAGTGAGATTTGAGGCCACTGGCCTCGATCATGCGGTTGACCTGCCACTGCTGGGCGATCGACAGCACGTTATTGACCGTCCAGTAGAGCACCAGGCCCGCCGGGAAAGCCAAAAACATAAAGGTAAAGATAATCGGCATCCAGAGCATGATCTTCGCCTGCATCGGGTCCGGCGGCGTCGGGTTGAGCTTGGTCTGGATGAACATCGTCGCACCCATGAGTAGTGGCAACGGACCAACTGTAATATTGATAAGTGGTAGCGTTCCAAACAATGAATCGGCCGCGGATAAATCGGTAATCCAAAGAATCCAGGGCGCGCCGCGCATCTCGACCGTGCCCAGCAGCACCCAGTAGAGCGCGATGAAAACAGGGATCTGCACCAGGATCGGCAGGCAGCCGCCGAGCGGATTGACTTTTTCCTTCTTGTACAGCGCCATCATTTCCTGGTTCATGCGCTGGCGATCGTCGCCATAGGTCTCTTTCAGCTTCACCAGCTTGGGCGTCAGCAGCCGCATCTTGGCCATGGACTTGTAGCTGGCGGCGGAGAGCGGGAAGAAGATCAACTTGAGCATAACCGTCAGGCCGATGATGGCCCAACCCCAGTTGCCGAGAATTTTGTAGATCGTTTCGAGCACCCAGAACAGCGGTGCGGCGATTACCGTCAGCCAGCCGTAATCGACCACGAGGTCGAGACCAGGCGCGACTTTCGCCAGCTTGTCCTGTTCCTGCGGGCCGGCATAGAGCGACGTCTCGAGCTTGCCGCTGGCGCCTGGCGCAATGACCGCCATCGGCACGATGACGCCGGCGGCGAAGAGATCGTCGCCGAGCTTGCGGGTGAAGAATTCGCGCGGTGCCTTCGCGCCCGGCAGCCAGGCCGAAACAAAGTAATGCTGGATCATCGCCACCCAGCCGTTGTCGGCCTGGGTCGCATGCTTGGCCTTGCCCTTGGCGATGTCGGCGAAGTCGAGCTTCTGGTATTTCTCCGCCTCGGTGTAGAAGGCCGGGCCGGTGAAGGTGGACATCATGGCGTTGGCGCCCTCGGGCGCCTGGCCGTTGCGCGAAAGCTGGAAGTAAACACTGGGCGTGACGGCCGCCGCGCCCGCGTTGACGATTTCGTGCTCGACGCCGATCAGGTAACTGCCGCGGCGGAAAACATAAGTCTTGGCGACCTTGATACCACTGGCGCCATCGCCCGAGGCTTCCAGCCGGATACGCAGCTCGTCCTGGCCGTCCTTGAGCTCCAGGCCGGTCGCCGGCAGCGTCCAGGTCGAGCGGTGGTTGGGCAGGTTGGCGCCGATGAGGCCGCTCTGCGCGGCGTAGGCATGCTTGTCTTCGAACAGCACGAAGTTGTTCTTGGCATTCTCGGTGGCGCGGTGCCTGAGCAGTTCAAGACGAACAACGTCGCCGCCCAGCGCGGAGATATCGGCGCTGAACAGATCGGTCTTGACCGAGGCCCGCGCGCCCGTGGCGGTGGCCGGAGTGCCCGGCACGGCGGCGGCGGCCGCGGTGGGCACGGGAAGCCCGGAAGTCGGCACGGTACTTCCCGCGGGGAGTGCTGGCGCCACGGCGGCCGGCGTGGATTGGGTGGTCCCCGGTGCCAGTGGTGGCTGGCCCTGCTTCACCCAGGCGTCCCAGAGCATGATCAGGGAAAAGCTGAAGACGAGGAGCAGGATCAGGCGTTGATTGTCCATGACAGGAATCGAAAGAGTTCTAACGTTTAGGGAACCGGATCATACCCGCCCGAATGCCAAGGGTGACAACGACCGACGCGCCGGATGGCCAGCCACAGACCCTTGAACAATCCGAAGCGCTCGAGCGCCTCGACGGCGTACTCCGAGCAACTCGGGTGAAAGCGGCAACTGCGGCCGAGCATGGGACTGATCGCATACCGGTAGATGCGCACCAGCCAGATCAGCGGCACCGCCAGCCAGTATCGGAGCCGGAATTTCATTGCGCCGCCCGCTCGCGAAAACGTCGCAGCAAGGCATCGATCTCCGCCCGCAGGACTTGACGGGTCACGCGCTCCGCCTTCACCACGGGCTTGGCCAGACGCAGCACCAGATCGAAAGGAGGCAAGTCGGCACGGGTCTGACGAAAAGCCTCGCGCCCGAGACGCTTGAGGAGGTTGCGCAACACCGCGCGACGCGCCAGCTTCTTGGCGATCACCAGCCCGAGGCGGGCTCCGTCACCCTCGTTGGACCGATAGTGCAAATCGAAGCGCTCGCCACGCAGAACCCGGCGATGACTGAAGACGGCCGCGAACTCGGCCGCCGTGTGCAGGCGATCGCCGCTCTCGAAGCTTAGGCGAAAACCGGTCAGACCGGGAAGGGTTTGGCGGATGGGCGAGGCGAATCAGACGGCGAGGCGGTGACGGCCCTTGGCACGGCGAGCGCGGATCACGGCACGGCCACCGCGGGTGCGCATGCGCACGAGGAAACCGTGGGTACGCTTGCGACGCACAACCGAAGGCTGATAGGTGCGTTTCATGGTTTTGACCTTTTGCGAAAAAACGCGCGATTACAGCGCGACACCCCGGGATTGTCAAGAAATATATTGTTGCCCCCTTGTGGATAACTCTTCCCGAACTCGCTAGAATCCACCGCTTGCCTGCGTCCGCATTTTCAACGCCCGCCGCAATAAAATATAAAAAATCATTTAATTTCAATAAGTTGAAAAACACACTCCGAGTTGCGGCCGTGGCCTTGTCACTTTTTGTCATTCTTGCGTCATGAGTGAATTCTGGTCTGCCTGCCTCAACCGCTTCGAGCACGACCTGCCGGCGCAGCAGTTCAACACCTGGATCAAGTCGCTGCGCCTCGAGGACGACGGCCTCGCCACCAATGGTGCCGATCCGGCGGCCGGGCTGGCACGGCGCATGCGCCTTCTCGCTCCCAATCGCTTCATTCTGCAGTGGGTGCGCGAACGCTATCTGTCGCAGATCGAAGCGCTGTCGCACCAGTATTTCACCGAGCCCGTCAATATCAGCCTGACCCTGGACGACGCACCGCGCGCGGCGGAGGCTGTGACACACGAGGCCTATGATGCCGATAGCGCCGAAGACGACCTTCTGGCGGCAACCGGGATCACGGTTCAAGCGGTTACCCTGCGGCCCAATACCCTGCCCGCCACGCGCAGCGAGGATCCGGCCTACGAGCGTTCCCGCCTCAATCCCGAATTCACCTTCGACGCGCTGGTCAGCGGCCGCGCCAACGATCTTGCCCGCGCCGCCGCGCAACAATGCGCGCAGAATCCCGGCACCTCCTACAACCCGCTGTTCATCTACGGCGGTGTCGGCCTGGGCAAGACCCACCTCGCCCACGCACTCGGCAACGAGGTCTGGCGCCACGACCCGGGCCGGGTCGTGCGCTACATCCATGCCCACGACTACATCGCCGACGTGGTGCGTGCTTACCAGCAGAAGGCCTTCGACGTCCTGAAGCGTTACTACTCATCGCTCGACCTGTTGATCATCGACGACATCCAGTTCCTCGGCGGTAACAAGGAGCGGACCCAGGAAGAATTCTTTTTTGCCTTCAATGCGCTGATCGAGGCCAAGAAGCAGATCGTCATTACCTGCGACACTTATCCCAAGGACATCCAGGGTCTTGAAGATCGGCTGATCTCGCGCTTCGACTGGGGCCTGACGGTCGCCATCGAGCCGCCCGAACTGGAAATGCGCGTCGCCATTCTCAAGAAAAAGGCCGAGGCCACGCAGATTCCGCTGTCCGACGACGTTGCCTTCCTCATCGCCAAGCATCTGCGTTCGAACGTCCGCGAGCTCGAGGGCGCCTTGAACCGCGTGATGGCTTATGCTCACTTTCATGGTCGCGACATCACACTGGAAGTCGCCAAGGAAGCGCTCAAGGACATCATCGGCGCCACCAACCGCCAGATCACCCTGGAATCCATCCAGAAAACCGTGGCTGATTATTTCAAGATCAAGGTCGCCGACATGTATTCGCAGCGGCGCACGCGCGCCATCGCCCGCCCGCGTCAGGTCGCGATGTGGCTGGTGCGCGAACTCACTCCGCACAGCCTGCCCGAGATCGGCGACGCTTTCGGCGGCCGCGACCACACCACGGTCATGCATGCCTGCCGCACCATCGCCGACCTGCGCCGCACCGACAACACGCTCAACAACGATCTGCACGTGCTGATACAGACCATCAAAGGCTGATGAACAAGCTCTGGATAGCTTCTGTATCAATTGTGGATAACTTGGCAATATTTCCGCCGCCGACTTTTCATCCACAATCATCCACAGCCCGGAGCAAACTTGTCACCACCCATAATTCATAAGTAACATTCTGATAAAATTAGATTTTTCGATCAACTCACAGGCAACTGTCCTACATATCATCAGTATCAGGGAGATATAAGAAATGCTTCTATTCAAAGGCCCGCGTGACCAACTCCTGGTTCCCCTGCAGTCTGTTTGCGGCATTGTCGAGAAGCGGCACACCCTCCCCATTCTTTCCAACGTGCTGCTCGAAATGGAGGGAGGCCGCCTGACATTGCTGGCGACCGATATTGAAATCCAGATCCGTACCACGGCTGCGGCCGCCGGCAAGGAAACGGCGGCGCTGACCGTCGGCGCGCGCAAGATGCAGGACATCCTGCGCTCCCTGCCCGAGTCGGCCGAAGTGAGCCTGGCCTTCGATGACAAACGCTTGCAGCTCAAGGCCAGCAAGAGTCGTTTCAACCTGCAGACGCTGCCGGCCGAGGATTTCCCGCGCATGGCGCCGGGCGAGGGGCAGCGGACCACGCTCAAGCTGACGCAGAAGCAGTTCAAGCGCCTGCTCGCGCTGGTGCAATACGCCATGGCGCAGCAGGATATCCGCTACTACCTCAACGGCCTGCTGCTGATCGTCACCGGCAACGAAATACGCGTGGTCGCGACCGACGGCCACCGCCTGGCCTACGCTTCGGAGGAACTGTCCGAGCAGCACGGCCGCGTCGAACTGATCCTGCCGCGCAAAACCGTGCTCGAGTTGTCGCGCCAGCTGGCCGACAACGACGAGGCGCTGGAAATCGAGCTGACGCCGAGTCAGGCGCAGTTCCGCTTCGGCGACATCGAACTGGTGTCCAAGCTCATCGACGGCAAGTTCCCCGACTATGAACGCGTCATCCCGCAGCATCACACCAAGGCCATCCGCCTCGACCGCGGCGTATTGCAGCATTCACTGCAGCGCGCCGCGATTCTTACCAACGAAAAGTTCCGTGGCGTGCGCCTGGTGCTCGGTCCCGGCAGCCTCAAGATTCTCTCCACCAACGCCGAGCAGGAAGAGGCGCAGGAAGAGATCGAGATCGACTACCAGGGCGAGGCCCTCGATGTCGGCTTCAATGTCACCTATCTGCTCGATGTCCTCAACAACATCAACGACGAAATCGTCGAGTGCCGCCTGGCCGACGCCAATTCCAGCGCGTTGTTCGTGCTGCCGGACAATGAGCGCTTCAAGTACGTCGTGATGCCGATGCGTATCTAAGGCATTCGAGGAAATCAGGAAATCAATGACTGAAGAGAAAAACACCGGCAACGGCGGCAACAGCGATTACGACGAGGATTCCATCCAGCAACTGGAGGGCCTCGAAGCGGTGCGCAAGCGCCCGGGCATGTACATCGGCGATACCTCCGACGGCACCGGCCTGCACCACATGGTGTTCGAGGTGGTCGACAACGCCATCGACGAGGCGCTGGCCGGCCACTGCGATGAAATCGTCATCACCATCCACACCGACAATTCGATCTCGGTGACCGACAACGGCCGCGGCATTCCCACCGGCGTCAAGTTCGACGACAAGCACGAGCCCAAGCGCTCGGCGGCCGAGATCGTCATGTGCGTGCTGCATGCCGGCGGCAAGTTCAACCAGAATTCCTACAAGGTCTCGGGCGGCCTCCACGGCGTCGGCGTCTCCTGCGTCAACGCCCTGTCGAAGTGGCTGCGCCTGGTCATCCGCCGCGACGGCAAGAAGTACGAAATGGAATTCAATCGCGGTCATGCCGTCGACCGCCTGATCGAGGTTGTCAATGGCGTCGAGGTCAGCCCGATCAAGGTGATCGGCGAAACCAAAAACCGCGGCACCGAGGTGCATTTCCTCGCCGACGAGGAAATCTTCGGCGTCGGCGCCATCGAATTTCACTACGACATCCTGGCCAAGCGCCTGCGCGAACTGTCCTTCCTCAACAACGGCGTCAAGATCAAGCTGATCGACCAGCGCAACGGCAAGGAAGAGGACTTCGCCTTCTCCGGCGGCGTCAAGGGCTTCGTTGAATACATCAACCGCGCCAAGACCGTGCTGCATCCGACGGTGTTCTACTCGAGCGGCGAAGCCAAGGTTGGTGATTCCGGCGTCACCATCGGCGTCGAAGTCGCGATGCAGTGGAACGACTCCTACGCCGAGCAGGTGCTCTGCTACACCAACAACATCCCGCAGGCCGACGGCGGCACTCACCTCACCGGCCTGCGTCAGGCGATGACCCGCGTCATCAACAAGTACATCGAAGAGAACGAGATCGCCAAGAAGGCCAAGGTCGATATCGCCGGCGACGACATGCGCGAAGGTCTCGCCTGCGTGCTCTCGGTCAAGATGCCCGACCCGAAGTTTGCCTCGCAAACCAAGATGAAGCTGGTATCGAGCGAGGCCATGCCGGCGGTGCAGGAAGTGGTGGCGGCCAAGCTCGCCGAGTTCCTGCTGGAAAGGCCCGGCGACGCCAAGGTCATCACGGGCAAGATCGTCGAGGCCGCGCGGGCGCGTGAAGCGGCGCGCAAGGCGCGCGAGATGACGCGGCGCAAGGGCGTGCTCGACAACATCGGCCTGCCGGGCAAACTCGCCGACTGCCAGGAGAAGGACCCGGCGCTGTGCGAGCTCTACATCGTCGAGGGCGATTCCGCCGGCGGCTCGGCCAAGCAGGGCCGCGACCGCAAGTTCCAGGCGATCCTGCCGCTGCGCGGCAAGGTGCTCAACGTCGAAAAGGCGCGGCTGGAAAAAGTCATTTCCTCCGAGCAGATCGTCACCCTGATCACCGCGCTCGGCTGCGGCTTTGGCAAGGATGACTACAAGCCGGAGAAGCTGCGCTACCACCGCATCATCATCATGACCGACGCCGACGTGGATGGCGCGCATATCCGGACGCTGCTGCTGACCTTCTTCTATCGCCAGATGCCTGAACTGGTCGAGGGTGGCCACATCTATATCGCCCAGCCGCCGCTGTACAAGATCAAGCACGGCAAGAGCGAGCGCTACATCAAGGACGACCATGAGCTGAATCAACACTTGTTGACGCTGGCGCTGGATGGCGCGGCGCTGACACCGAAGGCAGGCAGCGCAACCATCGAGGGCGCGGCGTTGGGGGAACTGGCCCGCGCCTATCTGTTGTCCGAAGCCGTGATTCGCCGCCTCGCCGACTTCATCGAGCCCGGCGTGCTGCACGCCCTGCTTGCCCACGACATCCCGCTCGACCTGGCGGACGAGGCTGCGGCCACCGCCAGCGCGACGGCGCTGGCGCGCCAGGTTGCGGACCTGAACATCGTTGCCGAATTCCACGAGAAGTCGGATAAATGGCGGTTGCGTATCGAGAAAATGCGTCACGGTAATCTTCGCACCGGTCACATCGACGAAGACTTCCTCCACTCCGGCGACTACATCCAGCTCAGGAAGACTTCGCAGATGATCGCCGGCCTTATCGACAGTGGCGCCAGCATCCGGCGCGGCGAGAAGACACAAGGCGTGACCAGCTTCGCCGAGGCCATGACCTGGCTACTCAACGAAGTCGAGCGCAGCCTCACCAAGCAGCGCTACAAGGGCCTGGGCGAAATGAACCCCGAGCAACTGTGGGAAACCACCATGGACCCGACGGTGCGCCGCCTGCTCAAGGTTCAGATCGAGGACGCCATCGCGGCCGACGAGATTTTCACCACCCTGATGGGCGACGTGGTCGAACCGCGCCGCAAGTTCATCGAGGACAACGCGCTCTACGCCCGCAACATCGACGTCTGAGTTTGTTGTCAGTCAGCCGAAAAAAGCCCGGGTTCGCCCCGGGCTTTTTCATTGCGGCGTTTCTTATTGGCCGGCCGCGCGCAGCGCCTCGATACGCTCCTCCAGCGGCGGGTGGGTAGTGAACAGCGCCGACCAGCCGCGCTTGCCGGAGATGCCGAAGGCAGCCACTTTTTCAGGCAGTTGCGATTCCACCTGAAGGGCCTGCAGCCGCTGTAGCGCGGCGATCATGGAACCACGGCCCGCCAGGCGGGCGCCGCCGGCATCGGCGCGGAACTCGCGTTGGCGCGAGAACCACATCACCACCACCGAGGCGAGGATGCCGAAGAGGATCTCGAGCACGATGTGGGTCAGCATGTAGCCCAGGCCGGGTCCGCGATCGTTCTTCAGTACCACGCGATCGACGAAGTAGCCGATGGCGCGCGAGAGGAAGATGACGAAGGTGTTGAGCACGCCCTGGATCAGCGTCAGCGTCACCATGTCGCCATTGGCGACGTGCGACACCTCGTGGCCCAGCACGGCCTCGGCCTCCTCGCGCGTCATGCGCTCGAGCAGGCCGGTGGACACGGCGACCAGCGCGCTGTTGCGGCTCATGCCGGTGGCGAAGGCATTGACCTCGGGCGAGTCGTAGATCGCCACCTCGGGCATGCCGATGCCGGCGGCCTGGGCCTGGCGTTTGACGGTGTCGACCAGCCAGTATTCGGCCGAGTTGCGCGGTACCTCGATCACCTGTGCACCGACGGCCATCTTGGCCGACCATTTGGAGATGGCCAGCGAGATGAAGGCACCGCCGAAGCCGAATACCGCCGCGAACATCAGCAGTGCGCCGAGGTCGAGCCCGTTCGCCGTGAGGAACCGGTTCACCCCCAGCAGGCTGGCGACGACGGACAGCGTCACCATCACCGCGATGTTGGTGACGAGGAAGAGGAAGATGCGCTTCATGGTTTCTCCTTGTAGAAGTCGCGGATTAGATGGTGTCACGACGAACAGGTTCAATACAGCGTGCACCGAAATAGCGCAGCCACCCGGGAGACGGGACTGTTCTCCGCGCCGGCTGGCTGAATCGGAGCTTACGCCGTCGCCATGACGCAGCGATTGCGGCCGGTTTCCTTGGCGCGGTAGAGGGCACGGTCGGCGGCGAGCAACAGGGCTTCCCCGTCCCCGCCGTGGACAGGGAAGAGCGCAACACCCGGTGGCACCTTGTGTCTGGAGTGCGCCAGCACCCGTCCCGCGGCGTCGGTGACCAGTATATGCACCGCCATCGGCATGCCGGACGCATGGCCATGGACGTGGCTGCGCAGTACGGCGGAACCCATGGCCGCCACGTTTCCCCGGGAAAGTTCCAGCGCCACATCGGAAAGAACGATATCGGCGGAAGCGATCACTTCCTCGGTATGTGCCGCCAGCGCTACGTTGAAGCCGACCAGATCGCGCTCGGCCTGGGCGCGGATATCGCGGCGCTGGTCAACTATTTCGTAGCCTGTGGCGGCGACCACGCAAAACGCGACCAGCATGCCGGAAACCAGTACGATGCTCGCGGCAGGACTCTTGTCCTTCCCTTGATTCGGGAATGGGGGGGGGGAAGGAAGGACAGCATGCGGGAAGCTCCTGATTGCGTCCGGCCACTCTATGTGGTTTGAATACACAATGCAATTGTGGTCATTGCGAAGGATTCGCGGCAGCCGGTGCGTGGCACCTGTCGCCGGCCCGAACTCAAACGACCGCAGCGATCCGTTTGACCTGAATCATTCCGCGCCACCCCAGCGCCAGTATGATCCGTTGCGTCCGTCCATCGTTTGAGGTCATAGTCAATGCAGTCCGGTCCCCGCGAGATCGTCACCCCGTTCCGTCCCATCCCGCTCGACGTGCCCGAGGGCATGAAGCCCAACGAGTTCTTCAACAGCACCGAGAACCTCAACGACCTGGTCCACAACAACGGCCTGCTGCGGAACCCCGAAAATCTGCTGCTCTATCGCAAGGCGCTCGGCCACAGCAACGTCTTCGACGCCTCCATCATCTACAACACCTCGCGGAGCATCCTCGACCCGCTGGGTCGGCCGGTGCGCCGCACCCAGGTGCCGGCGCCGGTGAAGAACGTCTGGAACCGCATGAACCAGATCATCATCGAGTTCATGCTGGAGCACTATCCCGACCCCGACGCCCACCTGGTGCTGGCCGGCGAAGCCAGCCTCGACGCCACCTGGCCGCTGACCTCGCCCGGCGTGCCCAGCATCCGCATGCTGCACAACCACTTCATCGTCTTCGACCAGGAGGAACTGCGCGCGGCGCCGCTGGCCGACAGCAACAACCCCAACCTCACCGACGGCGGCCAGCACTCGCTGTTCCAGTCGCACATGCGCGACGTCTATCGCGCCTTTTTCGACGGCCTCGACCTGAAGATCCTCAAGCCCTGCGAGTCGGGCGCCTGCCGCCTGGCGCTGACCGGCTACCCGCAGGGCCTGCCGAGCTGGGGCGTGCAGGGCGCGGGGGGTGGAGTGGCGGCGCTGAAGGAAGTGCAGTTCTGGAAGGAATACGACATCATCCTCGAGGGCTTCATCGACTTCTACCGCACCTTCTTCACCCAGGTGTCGACGCGCAACGCGCCGCTGCCGCGCGACATCCATTTCCCCGAGCTGGTCGAGGAAAAGCTGCTGTTCGACAACGACTTCCTCAAGGCGGCGAAGATGGTGCGCGACCGCTGCATCAAGGACGCCAAGTACGCCAACGCCATTCGCTGGCAGCCGGCCTTCAAGCAGCTGATCTACCGCAACGACCAGGGGCAGCTCATCGTCACCATCAGCCAGAATTCCATCGGCAACGCCATCACCGAACTGCTCGGCGTGGTGGTCAAGCGCACGCCGGACGCCGAGGCCTACGGCCGCGCCGAGCCGGCGCTGATCGAGCAGCTGCTCGAGGTGCGCCGCCGCCTGGTCGAGGCCGACCTCGGCGAGGGGATTGCCACGGCGCAGTGGGCCGCGGCCTGACGGCGGCGCGGGTCGAGCCTGGAACGCAGGGTTATGCAACGGAGAAGTAACCGGCCTGCGCGGCTTTTTGTGCAGGTCCGGTCGACTGCAGGGTTCGACCTCGCGCGAGAAAGACGGTCGGCGCCAAAGCGAACATTCAACTGCCAGACGTAGCGCGGCGTTTTGTCGTGGGACGGCTTGATTGCTTGGTGGCGTGCGGCTCGGCCAGACGGCCCGTAACGTACTTGTGAAGAACGCTGGCGATGAGCGTTTGGTACGGCATACCTTCTTCAAGTGCCTTAACTTGGATGTCGCTCAAATCGCCAGAGGACAGTCGGATGTTGACCCGGCGATCCTTAATGGCCGTAGCGCGGGCTGCTGCCTTGAATTTCGCAAGCTCGGCCTTCGTGGCAACGGACTTCAATTGGTCTTTCTCAAAGGCGGTGAGGACTTCGTGTTCGTAGGCATCAATTTTCGGCATCTGTTTCACCTTGATTCAAATAGTCCCGCGTTGCCTTGCGGCTCGGGATTACAGTCTTGAGGAAGAAATAGTCTTCCTCCTCGATAAACGGCACCAAGTAGGCGTAGTTATCGCACGCAACCACGAGAACGCGCTGCCTGGGGTATTTCGCCTGGTTCGGGTGAGCCAAGATATCCAGCAACCCACCGGCCTCGATTGAGACAACAATGCGCTCAAACGAAATACCCCGCTCTGCTTTGACGGTCTCGTTCTTCTCCGGGCTCCAGCGAAATGGTTTCATGGCGGCATGTTACGCCGCTGTGTGCCTTTTGTCACCACCACGCTTACATCACGAGATGCTGGCCCCACGACGCCCAACGTCTGACATAACCGGCTGGCGCGACTTTATCGCGCCAGTCCGAGTTGATGGATGGGTTGGGCCTCTCATTCATAGTGCGTCCACATACGCAGGACGCGAACCGTTTTCTCTTTGGTAAAAAATTCGTACACGATACGGTGCTGAATATTGATGCGGCGAGAGTATGCACCGGCAAGATCACCGACCAATTTTTCAAAGGGAGGTGGATTTTGAAATGGGTCGTTGGCAAGAACCGCGAGCAGTTCTTGCGCCTTTGGTTTAAGGCCGCTTGCAGCAAGCTTCTTTGCATCTTTCATTGCTTGCTTGGCATAAACAACTTCCCAACTCACCACTTAAGTTCTTTCGAGCTTTTTGCAAGGGGTTCGGCCATGCCACCCTTGATAGACTCGCGCATGCCAGGTACGGCCAGTAGGTACAAGGTTTCTTGAATTGCGCTCCAATCTTCCGCGGAGAGAAGCACGGCGCTGCTGCGTTTTCCGGAAATGATGATTGGCTCGTGAGATTCTACTGTTTGATCAATGAGTCGGTACAGATTTGCACGGGCTTCGCTGGCGGTAAGTGTGTTCATTTCGTGCTCCTTCAAAGAAGCCATAATGGTACGCTTTGGCGTACGCTTGTCAAGTAACTATGCGAGCGCTACAAGAGGCTCAACGTTTGAATTCACCGGCGCTGCGCAGCTTCATCGCGCAGCGTCCGGTGGAATGATGGGTTCGACCACGCGTGTGAATGAGGCAATGGTTTACGCCGGAGAATGATTTTTGAGCCACTCGCGCAAGGCTGAGTCCACGCGGGTTTGCCAGCCCTCGCCACTTTCGCGGAATTGCTCAACCACTTCTCGTGACAACCGAATGGTAATGCGTTCTTTGGTCGGTGCCTTCTGGGTGCCACGCACGCCCAGTTTCTTTCTAAGGGACAGTGGCAACACTTCAGCGGCCGGCTTGAATTTCGCCAGATCTTCTGCGGTTAGTTCGCGGACCTCGCCGTCAGTGTCAATCAATGGTTTGCGGCTTGCCATGTCTATTTGCCTCTCTCGTATTTGCTTTACGAAAACTGATTACCCGAATGCCCGTCTCGGTCTCGATAAAGCACAGAACATGCAGCCGGCGATCCAGGTAGCACAGCGCGATGTAACGAGTTTCGCTATATGCCTTTCGGGTGTCCGGAAACACCAGCGCAGTATTGAAATCGACTTCCTCCGCTCGCTCAAACGAAAGCTGGCGCTCTCTGATATTTCTCTCGTTTTTGATTGGGTCAAAGTCGACTTTCATGCGCTAGAGTGTATGCACAAATAGATTGTGCGTCAAGGTTTATTGTATGCACAGTCACGTCCTGCGCTTTCGCGTGAAAGTGGGGTCGAACGTTCAAGGTCAGGGGCGCTGCGCGACGCTTTATCGCGCAGCGTCCCCTGCACCGCAGGGTTGGGCGTCATGCGGCCTTCTGCGGCACTAGCTTCACTTGAAGCTCACAACCGACAGCTTGCGCATACCGTTTGAGCGT
>JAUYFI010000176.1 GCA_030691075.1 Sulfurisoma sp.
AGCGGTGCTACGATCTCTATCGTGTACACCGCCCGCGCCAGTTCGGCCAGCACCGCCGCCTGGTAGCCGGAACCGGTGCCGATTTCCAGCACCACATGGCCGGGTTTGAGGTTCAGCAGTTCGGTCATGGCCGCAACGATATAGGGCTGGGAAATGGTCTGGCCGTAGCCGATGGGCAATGGCCGATTCTCGTAGGCATGGGGCTTCTGGTCGACCGGCACGAACTCGTGGCGCGGCACCTTGTTCATGACGGCCAGGACACGGGCGTCCATGCCGGCGGCGCCGCCGACCTCGGCCATCGACGCGACCTCCTCCACCATCTTCCCGCGTTGCCGCGCATCGTCGCTCTGGGCTGCGGCATGCTGCTGCAGGCACAGCACCAGCAAGGAAAATCCTAACCACCAGCCGCGCTTGGTTGCCGGGACATTGGTCAGGTAAAGGGAAGGTGGCGCTGCATTCATTGGCATCGTACCGTATCGAGGCAAACCAGCTTGTTCAATTAATTGTAGTACACTTTTTCCGCGAGATTCGGACTCGCAATTATTATACCCACGGGAGAGTTCGATGCGGCGGATCATCCAGATGGCGGCATTGCTGGCGTTGGGGCTGTTTGCGCTTTCCTGCGGGGGAGCCCAGCCGCTGACCGGCAGCGACAAGGACTACGATGCGCTGTTGTCGATGATAGGCGACGCCCGCATCGTCATGCTCGGTGAGGCCACCCACGGCAGCCGGGAATTCTACCGGGAGCGGGCACGCATCACACGCCGCCTGGTCGAGGAGGCGGGGTTCGGCGCCGTGGTGCTGGAGGCGCCCTGGGAACCCGTGCGGCGACTCGACGCCTACATTCGCGGCAGCGGCGGGGATGCCGATGCCGCCTCGGCGCTGGGTGGTTTTATCCGATTTCCGCGCTGGTCGTGGCGCAATAGCGAGGTGCGCGACTTCGTCGAAGCCTTGCGCGCCATCAACCTCGCCCGCGCTCCCGCTGCGGACCCGCTGCGGCTCTACGGCATGGATATCTACAGCGTGCCCGAGTCGGCTGACGCCGTGGTGCGCCATCTGGCGCGACGTTCCGCCGACGCGGCGACGCTGGCCCTGCAACGCTACTCCTCTTTTTACGATTATATGAACGAAAACATTCTGTACG
>JAUYFI010000177.1 GCA_030691075.1 Sulfurisoma sp.
GCGCACCAGGGCCTGATTGCCGGCGGAAAGAACGCGTAGCGCCTGGTTGGCGCGGGCGAGACGACGCTCCCGGTCCTCGATGGCGGCGGCGGATTTATCCAGCATCCGCGCCAGCCGCCCGATTTCGTCGTTGGTGTGCGGCAGCCCGCTGCGGGCGGCGAGGTCGCCGGCGCTGTGGCGTTCCGCCGCGCGCGCCAGCGCCAGCAGCGGTCGCAGCAGCAGCCGGTTGCCGCCCCAGACCGCGAGCCCCAGCGTCGCGACGAGCACGGCCAGCGCGAGGGCGAGGCCGATCCACAATTCGCGCTGCGCCGGGGCGACCACCGTCGCCTTCGGCAGGGCCAGCCACAGAGTCAGGCGGCCGAACAAGGTGTCCAGCAGCGGCGTGAAGCCGTAAATCCTGAGTACCCCGTCCGGGTCGAAGTCTTCGATCACACCTTCGCCGCCATGGGCCTGGATGCGCTGGAACACCGACATCTGCGCGACGTTTCGGCCGACCCAGCCCTCCGGGTCGGGGTGGCGCACGACCACGGTGCCCCGACCGTCCACCAGCAGCAGCCGGGCGTCTTGCGGCAGCCGGGTTTCGGCCAGTTGCCGGTGCAGCCATTCCAGGTTCAGTGACAAAACGAAGACGGCCTCGTTGCGCCCGGCCTCGTCGTGCCGCGCCTTGGCGAAGAGGATGACCGGCTTGCCGAGGATGCGGCTGGTCAGCACCTCGCTGACCACCATTTCGCGCGACTGGAGGACTCGCTGGAAATAGTCCCGGTCGGAGGCATCGACGCGGTCAGCCAGAGGGGCCGCGGTACAAACCACCACGCCGTCGGGCCGCAGCATTGTCACATTGACGAATTCAGGTTCCTGCCGCTGTCTCGCCGCGAGCGTCCGCGAACAGTCCGCGGCGGAAGTGCCGGGGTGCAAATCGGGGCGCAGCAACAGTCCATTCAGAACGACTTCGGCCCGCGCGGCAATGGACTGCTGCCGGGCGGCGATCAGCTTCACGTCGATCAGGAGATGTTCCGTGGCATTCTCTAGCCGCTCGTTGCGGTGATCGAGCGTGTGCCAGACGATCAGCGCGGTCAGCGCGGCGAACGCCGCCAGCAACAGCAGAAACAGCCGGCCGCGCAGGCCGAGGGCGTAAGGGAGTTTCATGTCGTCCCGGGCCTCCATGGCGGGCCGGCGGCGGCCGTTCGCACTAGGCGGGGGGGGGGGGCTACGACAGACAGACGCTTCATGGTTGCCGTCCTGCGCTTGGCCATTGGGCCGGAGTGGTCAAAGCATACTCCCGGTGCGTGACGGATGGTATTGATCGGCATCAGCCTGTCCGCCGCCGCCGTGTCGCCAGCGCCGACTTTTCCGTTTGGTCGGGGTGCAGGCGTAACTTTTGTGAGCGGGCGGGGTGGATCAGGCGGTCGCCAATTCCCCGACAGCCTTTTTCCGTGATGCCCTGCGCGGCTTGGAGGGTGTGGCCGTGGCGGCGTGCAGCTTGATCCCCAGCGCGGTGATGACCTTCATCACCGTGGAGAACTCCGGGTTTCCTTCCGCCGACAGGGCCTTGTAAAGGTTCTCCCGCGCGAGTCCGGTTTCCTTGGCGATCTGCGTCATTCCCCTGGCGCGGGCGATGTCCCCCAGCGCCACGGCGATCATGCGTGAATCGCCGTTGCTTTCCTCGATCATGGCGTCAAGATAGAGCGCCATATCCTCGTCGGTCTTGAGATATTCCGCCGCATCGAAGGGGCTGAATGTTTCGCGCTTTCCCATGATTTACTCCTTGTCGATTTCCTCTGCCATTGCCTTTGCCCGCTTGATGTCGCGACCTTGTGTCGATTTGTCGCCGCCCATCAGCAGGAAAATGACCCGATTTCCACGATGCGTGAAATAGAGCCGATACCCCGGCCCGACATGCACCCGCATTTCATGCACTCCATCACCTACAGGCTCGCAATCGCCGAGGTTGCCTTCCTTCGCCATGACGATCCTCGCGGTGATGCGCACACGCGCCATGTCATCACGAAGCTCGTTAAGCCACACCCTGAAGGTTTTCGATTGCTCAACGGAATACATGGGTCAAGTGTAAGTCATGAAATACAGTCACGCAAGTGGAGCGGAATGAAAAATCCCGGCCCAAGCGAGCAGGGCGGCCGGGCCGCCGGCGATGACGTGAATCTGTTCCATGATTCAGTTCCCGTGGGTGTCGCCATGCGCGCCGACACGCCTACAGGTCGTCAAGCGTCGTATCCGTCGTCTCGCCCGCCTGGGCGGCCTTGATTGCGGCTAGCGTCACCGCATTGGGGCGCGGCATCGCTATGGGCAAGCCACCTGTTTCCACCACGCTGCGCAGGAACAAACGGATTGCGGTACTGACATCCAGCCCGGAAGCCTTTAGCACCGCCGCCGCTTCGCGCTTTAATTCGGGTTCCACGCGGGAACGTACATCAACCGTCAGCATAATGCCTCCATCAAAAGTAACAACGTAGCTACATTGCAGCTTGTCCGGGGCGATTTACACCGTCCCGTGCAGCGCCTCACGCAGCTTGGCAAATTGCGGCACCGCCTTCAGCCGGCGCGTGGTTTCAATTCCATCCATGTCCGGCGTCAGTCACATCGTCGGTCGCGATCAGGATCGCGGCGCTGTGACGGTCATCTCGCTTCCCTCAGGCCGGGGGCGGGAGGAGCTCGCCCAGCCGCGCCCGCCAGGTTTCGATCTGGCCCGGCGTCGCCAGGCCGCCTGCGGGTTCCCCCGCAGGCCTGTTTGTGCTCAAATTCCCCAATTTTGCGCCGGCCGACCGGCGCCGGCTTCCGGCAATCCGAAACGAAATGAAAATAGCGGTAAGCGAACTGATCGTCAGGTTCATGGAGCGCCTCGGCGTCGAAGTCATCTTCGGCATGCCGGGCGCCCACATCCTGCCGGTCTATGATCGTCTGGTCGACTCGAAGATCAGGAGCGTCCTGGCCAAGCACGAGCAGGGCGCGGCCTTCATGGCTGGCGGCTATGCCCGCGCCTCGGGCCGGATCGGCGCCTGCATCACCACCGCCGGCCCCGGCGCCACCAACCTGGTGACGGGCATCGCCAATGCTTACGCCGACCGGCAGCCGATCCTGATCATCACCGGCGAGACATCGACCTACATCTTCGGCAAGGGCGGCTTGCAGGAAAGTTCCGGCGAGGGTGGCGCCATCGATCAGGCCGCGCTGTTCAAGGGCATCACCCGCTATCACAAGATCGTGGAGCGCACCGACTATCTCGGCCAGGTGCTGAAACAGGCGGCGAAGATCCTGCTCTCGGCGGATTCGGGGCCGGTGCTGCTGAGCCTGCCCTACAACGTGCAGAAGGAAATGGTCGAGGCGGACATTCTCGATGGCATCGCCTTCACGGCGGGCCACGCGGCGGGTCATGGCACGGGCCATGCGGCCCGCGGCCGGCCGCGGCCGGCCGACGAACTGGCGCGGCTGCTCGCGGCGTCACGCCGTCCCGTCATCGTCGCCGGTCATGGCTGCATCAAGTCCGGCGCGCAGGCAGTGGTGGCGCAACTGAGCGAGCGTTACGGCATCCCTGTCACCACCAGCCTCAAGGCCAAGGGCGTGATCGGCGAGGAATCGCCGCTGGCGCTGGGCTGCCTCGGCGTGACCTCGGACGGCCAGGCCTACCGCTATGTCGTCGATCATGCCGACCTGGTGATCTTCCTCGGCGCCGGCTTCAACGAGCGCACCAGCTACCTGTGGGATGCCCGCCTGCTGGCCGGCAAGACGGTCGTCCAGGTCGACACCGATCCGGCGCAACTGGAAAAGGTCTTCACGGCCGACCTCGCGATCCATGGCGACATCCACGAGGTGCTGGCGGATGTGGTGGCCACGCTGGAACGGGAAGGGGCCGCGCCCAAGGCGCCCGACCGGCTTCCCCGGCGCGAGACGGCGAGCGACACCGCCGCGCGGCCGGAGAAATTCCATTTGATCCAGAGCTTCTTCGTCCGGCTCGCCGAACGCTTTGCGCGGGACGCGATGATCTTCGACGACAACATCATCTTCGCCCAGAATTTCTTCAAGGTCTCCGCCGGCAACCGCTATTTCCCGAACTCCGGCGTTTCCTCGCTCGGCCATGCCATCCCCGCCGCCATCGGCGCGCGCTTCGCCAGCAGCGGCCCGACCTTCGCCATCCTCGGCGACGGCGGCTTCCAGATGTGCTGCATGGAGATCATGACCGCCGTGAACTACCGCATCCCGCTCAACGTGGTGGTGATCAACAACGGCACCCTGGGCCTGATCCGCAAGAACCAGTTCCAGCTCTACGGCGAGCGCTTCATCGACTGCGATTTCGTCAATCCCGACTTCGGTCTGCTCGCCCGGTCGTTCGGCATCGAGCACCGCCGGATCGCGGCCGAGGCGGACCTTGACGACCTGTTCGCGCACGCCGATCTCGAAGGCGCCATCAACCTCATCGAAATCATGTTGGACAAAAATGCTTTCCCCAGTTACCTCGCAGACCGATAAGTCCGCCGAAATCGCCGCGCAGAAGGGCGCCATCGCGGAAATCGAAAGGGAGTTGTGGGCCGGCGGCTTCAACGCCGACGTGCTCGACACCTATCAGGGCGCGTTCCGCCGCCTGGAGCGGCTGCTGGCGGAGCAGGGCGCCGACGAGCGGCACAAATTCGTCATCGTCATTCCGGTGGCTGACCGGCCGCAGCAGCTGCGCGACTGCCTCGCCAGCCTGCTCGGGCTGTGCGAGGCCTTCGGTTATGGCGGCCAGCGCGACGGCAGATACCGCAAGGTTGCCGTGGTCATCGCCGACGACAGCAATGAGGCAGACAGCATCGCGCGGCACCGCGAGCTCGCCCGCGAGTTCACCGCGCTCGGCATCGAGACCCGCCACTTCGGCCCCGAAGAGCAGTTCGCCTTCGTCGAAGCGTTGGGGGAGCCGGCCCGGGCCGATCTGTCGCGCATACTCGGCCGCGCCCGGCGCGAGTCTTACGGCCACAAGGGCCAGGCGGTGATGCGCAACATCGCCTACCTGAAGCTGGCCGACATGCAGAGCGCCGGCGAGCGGCTGCTGTTCTACTCCATCGACAGCGACCAGGAATTCAAGGTCAAGGTCGGCACGGCGAATGGCGACCGCGAAGTCTGCGCCGTCAATTTCTTTCACTGGCTGGACGAGATCTTCTCCCGCTCCGAGGCTGCGGTGCTGACGGGCAAGGTGGTCGGCGATCCGCCCGTTTCTCCCGCCGTCATGGCCGGCAATTTCCTCGAGGACGTGATCGGTTTCCTGCGGCAGATGGCCGCGAGCGGCGGCCATGGCACCTGCCAGCATCACGAGGCCGACGCCCACCGCCAGGGCGAGGCCGCCTACCACGACATGGCGGACCTGTTCGGCTTCAAGCCGGCCAGCGAGGCTTGCAGATTCCTCTGCCCGCTCGAAGGCGAGCACGGCGACGGCGACTGCTTCGACCACTTCGCCGGGCGGCTCAACAGCTTCTTCTTCGGCGAGCATCCGACCCGCGTTTCCTACTATCGGCACAATCCGGTTCTTCGCACCGTGCAGGCCGCGCGCACCGTCTATGCCGGCAACTACGTTTTCCGGCCGGAGGCGCTGAAATACTTCATTCCCTTCGCCGCGCTGCGGCTACGCATGTCGGGGCCGACGCTGGGGCGGCTGATCAAGGCCGAGATCGGCCCGGGCTTCGTTTCGGCCAACCTGCCGATGCTGCACAAGCGCACCGTGGGTGGCAGCGGGCAGTCGGAGTTTCGTCCAGGGATTCAAGCCAACAGCGGTGCCGATAGCCAGGTCATCGAGCTTTGCGGCGAGGCCGAGCGGCAGTTCTTCGGTGACGTCATGTTGTTCACCATCGAGCGGCTGACGGCCATGGGTTATCCGCGGCAGGCCCTGCCGCAGGCGACGCTGGCCGAGACGCTGGCCGCCGTCCATGCCGAGATGCTCGACAGATACGAGGTGAAGCGCCGCGACATCGTCGAAAAGCTCGTCCGCCTGCAAGGCGTGCTCCACGACCCCGCGAACTGGTGGAACCAGTCGGCCGAGCATGCCGGCGCCGTCGCCAGATTCGCGGCCTTCGCCGCCAACATCGACCACAACTTCGGGGAAGACTCGCCCTGCTACGAACGCATCGAGTCGCCCGCGAACTGGAAGAAATGGCGCGTCGATCTGCTCGATGCCATCGCCGCCTACCCGGTCGATTCGCAAGCGTGGGGCAGGGCGCTGGTCAAGCACAACCGCGCGGCATAGTGGCCCCCCACGCTCGCAAACCCGGCTCGCTGCCCCCCACGGGGGCGCATTCCTCCTTGGGGCGGCCCGGCGGAGGAATAATCGCCGGGCTGCGCGACTGGCTGCATCGCCGCCGCCATCCCGCGCGCTTCGCCCTGCTCGATGACCTGCTGCGCCGCCAGGCGTGCAGCCGCGACGAACTCCTCGAATGGCAGCATGAGGAGCTCGCGCGCATCGTCGCCTTCGCCGCCGCCAACACCGACTACTACGCGCGGCGCTTCGCCGGCATTCCGGGCCTCGGCGAACGCCGTCCCGCCATCGCCGAGTTTTCCATCCTGACCAAGGACGACGTGATCGGGAACATGGAGGCCATGCTCACGCGCGGCGCCGACCGCGCCGGCGCACGCATCGGCTACACCGGCGGCTCGACCGGCCGGCCGCTGGCGTTCTACTGGGATGCCGCCAGGCACGAGCTGATGCGCGCCGGCATGATGCGCAGCTACATGGGAGCGGGCTGGCGACCGGGCGAGCGCATTGTCAATTTCTGGGGCGCCGCGCAGGACATCAAGGGCGGCGCCGCCGGGCCTGGCAGGAAATACGCCGCGTGGGTCAGCGGTGAAACGACCCTCGCCGCGCGCGAATTCACCGAGGGCGATCTGCGCGAGTGGGCAGCGTTCGTGCAGTCGTACCGGCCGGTGCTGCTACAGGGCTACGCCTCGATCCTCGCCGCGCTGGCGCGCTTCGTCCTCGACCACCGCCTGCCCATGCCGCGCACGCTGCGCGGCGTCTATTCGACCGCCGAGATACTGACCGAAGAGCAGCGCGAAGTCATGGAACGCGCGTTCTCCTGTCCGGTGTTCAACCAGTACGGCAGTCGCGAGATACCCAATATCGCCTGCGAATGCCGGCAGGGCAACATGCACGTCTTCACCGACATGGTGTGGCTCGAATCGCTCGCGCTCGACGGCGAGGACGACCGCCTGCTGGTGACCTCGCTCACCAACCGGCTGATGCCCATGATCCGCTACGACATCGGCGATTCCGGCCGGCTGAAGGAGGGCGACTGCACCTGCGGCTGGCCATTCCCGCTGATGGAGATGGGCCTGTGCCGACACAACGACATGATCCGCACCGCCGGCGGCAGGAACATCCACCCCGCCTACTTCAACGGCTTGCTCCATGGCATGACCGCGATCCGCCAATACCAGTTTGTGCAGGTCGGGCGCGACCGGATCGACCTCAACCTGGTCGCGGCGTCGCGCCTGAGTTCCGACGCGCTGGAATCATTACGGCAGAAGGTTCGTCACGATGTCGACGCGGGGATGATGATCGAGGTTAACTACATCGACGAGATCCGCCGCACCGTCTCGGGTAAGCACCGATTTGTCATCAGCAAGGTGGGTTGAAAACCGGGCAAGCGCTGGATATCCGGAATGACACGGCGGCCACATCAAGCAGAAAGTCGGCGCTGACGAGATGGCGGCAACCGGCTGCATTGACCGGCAAACCCTACATAGTCCCTACATGATCAGCCAGATAGACAAAGGGCTCACAAGCATTCGCCTGCGAGCCCTTTGTCTTTATTGGTTGCGGGGGCAAGATTTGAACTTGCGACCTTCGGGTTATGAGCCCGACGAGCTGCCAGACTGCTCCACCCCGCGTCAGAGAGGGGCGAATTCTATTGGATGCTTCCCCGCGCGTCAACTTCGTTGTTGCGTTTGTCGCCGCCCGCGTTCTCAATCAGGTCCGGCAGTTTCGTGATGCGTGCCCTGATAATCGGTTGGCGTTCCAGTCTCGACGCAACATCCTCGCTCCCGATGGCTTCCGCTTCGGCATCCTTGTGCATGTTCGTCTCCCGTGTGGTGGCGCTCCCTCGGGTTATCGACACATCCGCCGTCACCTTTCCGAATCCTCGACTTTTACCCGCCTGTTCCTGCGATCACCCCGCGGACGTCCAACGCTTTCGTTTGCACCCGTTGCGTTTATGCGCTGGCGCCCTTCGTCGCGGCGTCGCGCAACTGCGCCTGTGCGGCGGCCAGTCGCGCGATGGGCACGCGCGGGCCGGAACAGGAGACGTAGTCGAGGCCGATCTCGTGGCAGAAAGCGATCGACTCGGGGTGGCCGCCGTGCTCGCCGCAAATGCCGATCTTGAGGTCGGGGCGCGTGGTGCGTCCGCGTTCGACGGCAATCTTCATCACTTCGCCGACGCCCTTGATGTCGAGCACCTCGAATGGGTTGTCCTGCAGGATGCCGGTCTCGTTGTAGGCCGGCAGGAACTTGGTCTCGGCATCCTCGCGCGAGAAGGAGAACGTCGCCTGCGTCAGATCGTTGGTGCCGAAGGAGAAGAACTCGGCGTCTTCCGCCATGCGCCCGGCGCGCATGCAGGCGCGCACCACTTCGAGCATGCTGCCGAACTTGTACTTCACGTCGATGCCGTGGGTGAGTTCGACGATCTTGTGAATGCGCCGCACGTAGCCGTGGATGCGCGTGAGTTCCTCGACGGTGGCGACCTGCGGCACCATGATTTCCGGATAAACGACGATGCCTTCCTTGGCGCAGAGCGCGGCGGCCTCGAGGATGGCCTGGATCTGCATCGAGTAGATTTCGGGGAAGGTGATGCCCAGCCGCACGCCGCGATGACCGAGCATGGGGTTGACCTCGGCCAGGGAGCGGACTTTGCGCAGCGTCTTTTCCTTCTTGACGATGACGTCCTCTTCGAGGTGCGATTCCTTGAACACGTTCATCGCCTCGTTGAGGCGGCCCAGGCCGTCGGCATATTTCTGGTAGAGGCCGGGGTTGAGCATCTTGAGGGTTTCCGGCAGTTCCTCGATGCCCTTGAGGGTGTCTTTCAGGTGGCGAAGATGGGTGATTTCCAGCTCGAGTTGGCCGGCGGTCGGCAGGAACTCGTGCATCGGCGGGTCGAGCAGGCGCACGGTGACCGGCAGACCCTTCATGGCCTTGAAAATGCCCTTGAAGTCGTTGCGCTGGATCGGCAGCAGGCGGTCGAGCGCGGCCTGGCGTTCTTCCACGGTGTCGGCGAGGATCATTTCCTGCACGATGGGCAGGCGGTCGGTGCTGTTGAACATGCGCTCGGTGCGGCACAGGCCGATGCCCTTGGCGCCGAAGGCGCGGGCCTTGACGGCGTCGTTCGGCGTGTCGGCGTTGGCGCGGACTTCGAGGCGCGCGGCGGCGTCGGCCCATGCCAGCAGGGTGGTGAGCTCTTCGGAAGTTTCAGGCTCGACGGTCGGCACCTCGCCGGCATAGACGTGGCCGGTGCCGCCGTCGATGGTGATGACGTCGCCCTCGTGCAGCGTCATGTCGCCGATGGCGGCCTTGCGCGCGACGTCGTCGATGTGGATGGCCTCGCAGCCGGAGACGCAGGCCTTGCCCATGCCGCGCGCGACCACGGCGGCGTGGGAGGTCTTGCCGCCGCGGCTGGTGAGAATGCCGCGCGCATGGAAGAAGCCGTGGATGTCCTCCGGCTTGGTTTCCTCGCGCACCAGGATGATCTTTTCGCCGGTGCGGCCGCGCGCCTCGGCGGTGTCGGCATCGAAGACGATGTGGCCGGAGGCGGCGCCCGGGGATGCCGGCAGGCCCTGGGCCAGCGAATGACCCTTGAAGTTGGGCGCGAGCTGCGGCACCAGCAACTGTTCCAGTATCGACGGGTGGATGCGCAGCAGCGCCTGCTCCTTGCCGATGAAACCTTCGTTGCACATCTCGACCGAACTGCGCACCATGGCGCGGGCGTTCATCTTGCCGTTGCGCGTCTGCAGGCAGTAGAGGATGCCCTTCTCGATGGTGAATTCGAAGTCCTGCACTTCCTTGTAGTGCGATTCGAGGCGGTTGTGCAACTGGATCAGCTGGTCGTAGATCTCGGGCATTTCCTGCGCCATCTCGGCGATGGGCTTGGGCGTGCGGATGCCGGCGACGACGTCCTCGCCCTGGGCGTTGACCAGGTATTCGCCGTAGATCACGTTTTCGCCGGTGCCCGGGTTGCGCGTGAAGCCGACGCCGGTGCCCGAGTCGTTGCCCATGTTGCCGAAGACCATGGCGACGATGTTGACCGCCGTGCCGTTGGCCATCTCGGGCGTGATCTTGAACTGCTTGCGGTAGTCGATGGCGCGCTTGCCGTTCCAGGAGCGGAACACGGCCTTGATGGCGATTTCGAGCTGCTCGTGGGGATCCCGCGGGAAGGCTTTGCCCGACAGGCGGTGGGCGATGCCAAGGAACGACTCGGCGAGTTCCTTGAGATGTTCGGTCTTGAGGTCGACGTCCTGCTTGACGCCGGCGCCGGCCTTGATCTCGTCCATTCTTTCGTCGAAGTGAGCGTCGGGGATGTTGAGAGCGATCTTGGCGAAGAGTTGAATGAAACGGCGGTAGGCGTCCCAGGCGAAGCGCTCGTTGCCCGTCTGCTTGACGAGGCCGGCCAGCGAGGTTTCGTTGAGGCCGAGGTTGAGGATGGTGTCCATCATGCCCGGCATGGACATCGCCGAGCCGGAGCGGACAGACACCAGCAGCGGATTGTCCGGGGAGCCGAAGCCCTTGCCGGTCTTCTTCTCGAGATCGGCCATCTGCTTCTTCACGTCGTCCCAGACGCCGTCGGGCAGCCGGTTGTTTTCCAGGAAGGCGAGGCAGGCCTCCGTGGTGATGACGAAGCCCGGCGGCACATTGAGGCCGATCTGCGTCATTTCGCAAAGGTTCGCACCCTTGCCGCCGAGCAGCATCTTGTTCTTGCCGTCGCCTTCCTCGAAGGTGAAGATCATCTTGCGTTTGGCCATTTCGCACTCCCCGTTCAGTATTTATTGCACGGCAGCAAATGTTGAAAGAATAGATCATTTTTGGCGGCAGGGGAATGCCATGTCGCATGGCGGCAATTCGGTCGCCCCCCCCTTCAGGCTCATACCACATTGGATAAGGCTCGCGATTGCGGCAAGCCCCGGTTTCGTGAGAAAATCCGCCCCCTTCGGAAGCGGCGGGGACGCAGGGCGGAAAGCCTTCACGGTGCTTGCCGCCCTTATTGTTGTTGCCATTGCGCAACATTGCTGAATCGAGACGGAGCCCCACGCCATGCCGGTCATCACCTTGCCCGACGGATCGAAACGCGACTATCCCGCGCCGCTCACGGTGGGCGAAGTCGCCGCCTCCATCGGCCCGGGCCTGGCAAAGTCGGCGCTGGCGGGACGCCTCGACGGCCCCAACGGTCGATTGGTCGATACCTCCTGCCGCATCGAAGCCGACGCTACTCTCGCCATCGTCACCGACAAGGACGCCGACGGCGTCGACATCATCCGCCACTCCACCGCGCACCTGCTGGCCCATGCGGTGAAAGAGCTGTTCCCCGAGGCGCAGGTGACCATCGGCCCGATGATCGACAAGGGTTTCTATTACGACTTCGCCTGCAAGACCCCGTTCACGCCGGACGATCTCGCCGCCATCGAAAAGCGCATGATGGATCTGGCGAAGAAGGATTTTCCGGTGACGCGCGAGGTCTGGCCGCGCGACCGGGCGGTCGAGTTCTTCAAGGGCATCGGCGAGCACTACAAGGCCGAACTGATCGCGGCGATTCCGGCCGGCGAGGATGTATCGCTCTACCGCCAGGGCGACTTCATCGACCTTTGCCGCGGCCCGCATGTGCCCTCGACGGGCAAGCTCAAGGTCTTCAAGCTGATGAAGGTGGCCGGGTCCTACTGGCGCGGCGATGCCAAGAACGCGCAACTGCAGCGCATCTACGGCACGGCCTGGGCGAAGAAGGACGAGCTCGAGGCCTACCTGCACATGCTGGAGGAAGCCGAGAAGCGCGACCATCGCAAGCTGGGGCGCGCGCTGGACCTGTTTCATCTCCAGGAAGAGGCGCCCGGTCTCGTCTTCTGGCATCCGCATGGCTGGACGGTGTGGCAGGAAATCGAGCAGTACATGCGCGGCATCTATCGCGACAACGGTTATCAGGAAGTGCGCTGCCCGCAGATTCTCGACCGCACGCTGTGGGAGAAGTCCGGGCACTGGGAACATTACAAGGCCAACATGTTCACCACGGAGTCGGAGAGCCGCGACTACGCCATCAAGCCGATGAACTGCCCGGGGCATGTGCAGATATTCAACACCGATGTGCGCTCCTACCGCGACCTGCCGCTGCGCTATGGCGAGTTCGGCTCCTGCCATCGCAACGAACCGTCGGGCGCGCTGCACGGCGTGATGCGCGTGCGCGGCTTCACCCAGGACGACGGCCACGTCTTCTGCACCGAGGACCAGATCCAGACCGAGGTGACGGCCTTCAACGAACTCGTCCGCAAGGTCTACGCCGACTTCGGCTTCCACGATGTCGCCGTCAAGCTGGCGCTGCGCCCGGAAAGCCGCGTCGGCGCCGACGAATCGTGGGACAAGGCGGAGGCCGCGCTGCGCGCTTCGCTCAAGGCCGGCGGCCTCGAATGGGAGGAACTGCCGGGCGAGGGCGCCTTCTACGGCCCCAAGATCGAATTCCACATCAAGGACGCGATCGGCCGCTCCTGGCAGTGCGGCACCATGCAGGTCGATTTCTCGATGCCCGGCCGTCTCGGCGCCGAATATGTCGGCGAGGACAACGCCCGCCATGTGCCGGTGATGCTGCATCGCGCGATCCTCGGCTCGCTCGAGCGCTTCATCGGCATCCTCGTCGAAAACCATGCCGGCGCTTTCCCGCTGTGGCTGGCGCCGGTGCAGGTCGTTGTCATGAGCATCTCCGAACATCAGGAGGATTACGCCGCCGGTGTGGCGGAAAAGCTGCGCGCCTCCGGCCTGCGTGTCGATCTTGATTTGCGCGGCGAGAAAATTAACTATAAAATCCGAGAACATAGCTTATTGAAGCGGCCATACTTCGTCGTCATCGGCGACAAGGAAAAGGCTGCGGGATTGGTCGCCGTGCGTGCCCGAGGCAATCAGGATCTCGGGCAGATGTCCCCCGAAGCCTTGATCGAGCGTTTGCTGACAGAAAAGGCCAGCAAGGGCGCGGCGTCCTGATTTTTTCGAATTTTTTGGAGAACTGAACCATCGCTCAGGAAAAATCGCAGCGCCTCAACGAGGAGATCACGGCCCCCGAAATCCGCCTGGTCGGAGCCGAGAGCGAACAGCTCGGCATCGTGCCGATAGCTCAGGCGCTGGCAGCGGCCGAAGTCGCGGGTCTCGATCTGGTTGAAATTGCACCCCTGGCCCAGCCGCCGGTCTGCCGCATCATGGACTTCGGCAAGTTCAAGTACCAGGAAGCCAAGCGGGCGCACGAGGCCAAGCTGAAGCAGAAGCAGGTTCAGGTCAAGGAAATCAAGTTTCGTCCGGGCACCGACGAGAACGACTATCAGATCAAGTTGCGCAACGTCATCAAGTTTCTGGGCGAGGGCGACAAGGCCAAAATCACGCTGCGTTTCCGCGGCCGCGAAATGGCGCACCAGGAAATCGGCATGCGCGTGCTGGAGCGGATCAAGGCGGATCTGGGCGAGTTGATTCTTGTCGAGCAGTTCCCGAAGATGGAAGGCCGCCAGCTCATCATGGTGCTGGCGCCGACGAAGAAGCAGTTGAAGTAATAAATTTCCCCCGCTGGTCGCTCGGTAGTTATCTGGGCGTCGGGCGGGGAATACAAGCGGAGCGGGTCATCAAGCGCCTTCGAGGTGAAGGCCACCTGGCAACGTGTTAAAAAAGGAGATCTTCGATGCCGAAGATGAAGACCAAGAGCGGGGCCGCCAAGCGCTTCAAAGTGCGCGCCGGCGGCACCATCAAACGCTCGCAGGCGTTCAAGCGCCACATCCTCACCAAGAAATCCACCAAGAGCAAGCGCCAGCTGCGTGGCATGACGGCCGTCCATGACGCCGACACCAAGCAGGTTCGGGCGATGATGCCCTACGCGTAAGGAGACGGATATGACCCCCACGCTCACTACGTTCGCTGCCCCCGCGGGGGGCGAAGCCTCCTTCGGGACGGCCATTCAGGAGGCTTGCCATGCCACGAGTTAAACGCGGTGTAACGGCGCGCGCGCGCCACAAGAAGGTTCTCGACGCGGCCAAGGGCTATCGCGGTCGTCGTTCCACGGTCTATCGCGTCGCCAAAGAGGCGGTGATGAAGGCCGGCCAGTACCAGTACCGCGACCGCCGGCAGCGGAAGCGTCAGTTCCGCGCCCTGTGGATCGCCCGGATCAACGCGGGCGCCCGCGAGCTCGGCATGAAGTACAGCACCCTGATGAACGGCCTGAAGAAGGCCTCGATCGAAGTCGATCGCAAGGTGCTGGCCGATCTGGCGGTGTTCGACAAGCCGGCGTTCGCCGCGCTCGCCAACCAGGCCAAGGCCCAGCTCGGCGCCTGATCGTTATCGGCTGCAAAGCTGCACCATGAAAAGGAGGCTCCGGTTCGTCTGGCGCCTCCTTTTTTAATTCGCTACCCAAGATTTCGCTCAAGTGGATAATCTCGATCAACTCGTTGCGACGGCGCTGGCCGAATTTGCCGCCGTGTCCGAACCGGCGCGGCTGGAAGACGTCAAGGCGCGCTATCTCGGCAAGGACGGCACGCTGACGGCCCTGCTCAAGGGGTTGGGCAAGCTGGCGCCGGAAGAGCGCAAGACCGCCGGCGCGGCCATCAACGTCGCCAAGGGCACCGTGGAGTCGGCGCTGGCGGCACGGCGCGATGCGCTGCGCCAGGCCGCGCTCGAAGCGCAACTGGCGGCCGAGGCGCTCGACGTGACCCTGCCGGGCCGCGCCCAGTCGCAGGGCAGCATCCATCCGGTGATGCGCACCCTCGACCGCATCGAACAACTGTTCCGCTCCATCGGCTTCGAAGTCGCCGACGGCCCCGAGATCGAGGCCGACTGGCACAACTTCACCGCGCTCAACACGCCGGAAAATCACCCGGCGCGCTCGATGCACGACACCTTCTATCTGCTCGGGCCGGACGGCCGCGTGCGCGCGGACGTGCTGCTGCGCACCCACACCAGCCCGGTGCAGATCCGCACCCTGCTGGCCCATGTCGAGAGGCACAAGCATCTCGAGCACATGCCCGAGATCCGCGTGATCTGCCCGGGCCGCGTCTATCGCGTCGATTCCGACGCCACCCACTCGCCGATGTTCCACCAGGTCGAGGGCCTCTGGGTCGGCGAGGACATCAGCTTCGCCGACCTCAAGGGCGTGGTCGCCGATTTCCTCCGCCGCTTCTTCGAATCGGACGATCTCAAGGTGCGCTTTCGCCCGTCCTTCTTCCCCTTCACCGAACCCTCGGCCGAGATCGACGTGGCCTTCATGCACGGGCCGATGGAAGGCCGCTGGCTGGAGATCGCCGGCTGCGGCATGGTCCATCCCAATGTCCTGCGCTGCGGCGGCGTCGACCCCGAGAAATACACGGGCTTCGCCTTCGGCATGGGGCCGGACCGCCTGACCATGCTGCGCTACTCTATCTCCGACCTGCGCCTGTTCTTCGACGGCGATTTGCGTTTCCTCTCACAGTTCAATTGAGCCGCCATGCAACTCCCTGAATCCTGGCTGCGCGCCCTCGTCAATCCGCCGCTGTCGACGGCCGAGCTCTGTCACCTGCTGACCATGGCGGGGCTCGAGGTCGAGGAGACCCGTCCCGCCAGCGCCGACTTTTTCAACGTGGTGGTGGCCCGCGTGCTCTCGGTCGACACGCATCCGGACGCCGACAAGCTCAAGCTGTGCCAGGTCGACACGGGCGAGCACGGCGTGCTGCGGATCGTCTGCGGCGCGCCCAATGTCGCGGCCGACATGGTCGTGCCCTGCGCCCTGGTCGGCGCCAGGCTGCCCGGGATCGAGATCAAGAAAGCGAAAGTCCGCGGCGTCGAGAGCTTCGGCATGCTCTGCTCGGCGCGCGAACTCGGCCTGTCGGACGACCACGGCGGCCTGCTGCCGCTGCCGGCCGATGCGCCGATCGGCCAGAACGTGCGCGACTACCTGCAGCTCGACGACACGCTGATCACCCTCAAGCTCACCCCCAACCGCGCCGACTGCCTGTCGCTGACCGGCATCGCCCGCGAAGTCGCCGCGCTGACCGGCGCGGCGCTGACGCTGCCCACCGTCGAGCCTGTCGCGCCCGTCCATGACCAGACCCGCGGCGTGGTGCTGGATGCGCCGGATGCCTGCCCGCGCTACTGCGGCCGCATCGTCCGCGGCGTCAACGCCCGCGCCGCCACGCCCGACTGGATGAAGCGCCGCATCGAGCGCTGCGGCATCCGCTCGATCTCGGCACTGGTCGATGTCACCAACTACGTGATGCTCGAACTCGGCCAGCCGCTGCACGCCTTCGACGACGCCGAACTGTCGGGGGCGATTCATGTCCGCTATCCGCGGGCCGGCGAACAACTGCTGCTGCTCAACGAACAGACCGTCACGCCCGCCGGCAACACCGCGCTGATCGCCGACGAGCAAAACGGTGGCAGGGCCCTGGCGCTGGCCGGCATCATGGGCGGCGAACATTCGGGCATCGACGAGGCGACCACCGACCTCTTTCTCGAAAGCGCCTTCTTCGCTCCGGATGCCATCGCCGGCAAGGCACGGGCGCTGGGGTTCTCCAGCGATGCGTCCCACCGTTACGAGCGCGGCGTCGATTTCGATCTGCAACGGACGGCCATCGAGCGTGCCACGCAACTGATTCTCGACATCTGCGGCGGCCGCCCCGGCCCGGTGGTGGAAGCCGTCGCCGCCGAACATCTGCCCAAGCGCGCCCCGGTGCGCCTGCGCAGCGCCCGTGCCGCCAAGGTGCTCGGCATTGTGTTGGCGCCGGCGCAGATCGAGGCGCTGCTCAAAGGACTGGGGCTTGCCTGCGCGCGCGACGGCGACGATTTCACTGTCACGCCGCCGTCCCATCGCTTCGACATTGCCATCGAAGAGGACCTGATCGAGGAACTGGCGCGGCTGCACGGTTACGACAACATCCCGGCGCCGGCGCCCAGGGCGCGCATGGCCATGCTGCCGCAGACCGAAACTCGCCGCAGTCCGCGCGACGTGCGCGGACTGCTGGCCGATCTCGGCTACCATGAAGTGGTGAATTTCAGCTTCGTCGAGGCCGGCTGGGAATCCGACTTCTGCGACAACGCCATGCCGATCGCCCTGGCCAACCCCATCGCCAGCCAGATGGGCGTCATGCGTTCGAGCCTGATCGGCGGCCTGGTCGGCAATTTTGTCGCCAACCGCAGCCGCCAGACCGAGCGTGTCCGCGTCTTCGAAATCGGCCGCTGCTTCCTCGACGATGCCGCGGGCGGGCCGGTGCCGGGTTTCAGTCAGCCGCTGCGGGTGGCCGGGCTATGTTCCGACACCGCGCTGCCGGAACAGTGGGGCGTCGCCGCGCGCGCGGTCGATTTCTTCGACGTCAAGGCCGACGTCGAGGCGTTGCTGGCGCCGGCTGCGTTACGCTTCGACAAGGTCCAGCATCCGGCGCTGCATCCCGGCCGCGCGGCCACGGTGATGCTCGACGGCCGGGCCATCGGCGTCGTCGGCGAACTGCATCCGCGCTGGGCGCAGAAGTACGAACTCGGGGCCGCGCCCGTGGTGTTCGAAGTCGAACTGGAGGCGCTGCTGGCGCGTTCGCTGCCCGCCTATCGCGAGATATCGCGCTTCCCCGCGGTGACACGCGACATCGCGCTCGTGGTCGGCCAGGAACAGCCGGTCCAGCCGCTTCTGGATGTCATGCTGTGCAAGGCTGCGGCCATCGTGCGGGGCATCGAATTGTTCGACGTCTACCACGGAAAGGGCTTGGCCGAAGGCAAGAAAAGCCTTGCATTTCGTATAGTTATGCAAGAAAATCAACGTACCCTGTCAGATGGGGAGGTCGAGGCGGCGGTTACCGAACTCGTCGCGACCGCGCAGTCCGCCTTCGGCGCGGAGCTGCGCAAATGACCAGGGTTCCGGGGGACAGAATGACACTAACAAAGGCCGAACTTGCCGACCTGCTGTTCGAAAAGGTCGGGCTCAACAAGAGGGAAGCCAAGGACATGGTCGAAGGCTTTTTCGAGGAGGTTCGCGATGCGCTGGAAAGCGGCGATGGCGTCAAGCTCTCCGGCTTCGGCAATTTCCAGTTGCGCGACAAACCGCAGCGACCGGGGCGCAACCCCAAGACCGGCGAAGAAATTCCGATCACCGCGCGCCGTGTCGTGACCTTCCACGCCAGTCAGAAGCTCAAGGTTTCGGTCGAAATCCTGCATCATGGCGACAGCCAGTCATAGTCCCAGCAGCGATCTGCCGCCGATTCCCGCCAAGCGCTACTTCACCATCGGCGAAGTGAGCGAGTTGTGCGGCGTCAAGCCGCATGTGCTGCGCTACTGGGAGCAGGAATTCACCCAGCTCAGGCCGGTCAAGCGTCGCGGCAACCGTCGCTACTACCAGCACCACGAGGTGCTGCTGGTGCGCCGCATCCGCGAACTGCTGTATCAGGAAGGCTTTACCATCAGCGGCGCGCGCAACCGTCTCGATGAAGCCCCGGAAAAAACGGAAATCCGCCATGGCGATGCGCCGCCGACACTGCCTTCGGTGCGAGCCGAACTGGTCGGAATCGTCGAATTGCTGCGTATCTGACGCCGCGCGGCAGCGAGGCTCTGCTATAATCCGCGCCTCGTGTCGGGGCGTAGCGCAGCCTGGTAGCGCACTTGCATGGGGTGCAAGGGGTCGAAGGTTCGAATCCTTTCGCCCCGACCAAGTAACACCAAGGGTTTCCAGTCACAAGCTGGAAACCCTTTTTGCTTGTGTTGCACCTTATTTCTAAAAAGTGCCCAACGAATAAGGTTGGGGATCGCGAAGCGAGCCACGATCTGAACCGTTTGTTGGACGAGCCCGGCCCTGAGCACCGATCGGCCCGCCCAGAAAATATGTATTTGGGAAGTAGTCTGGTTTGACGCTTTACCGGGAGAACGTGTGCTTGAAAGCCCGTTCATGGGTGCCGTTGCGGCCACCGATGTCCGATTGAGCCGTTGATTTGCCGGTGGCGCCCCGCTGTCAGAGCGAGTTTCTCAGCTTGCGGGCGCTGACTCCCGTCACGGGATAATTCGTGGCGCAGCAGCAGGGGACTCCTCCGCGTAGCGGCTTCGTCCAACAAAGTGCCCAACGGTAAGAAAGTCTAGCGTCATGCACTCTGGCAGCGAGAAACCAAATCCGGCGAATTAGAGACAAGCAACTTCAGGCGGCGCGCAGGGATTTACTCCTGCACTCCAACCCCAACTATTTCAACCGCCCGGTGCGGACCCTCATGCCGGGTGGCGTGGGATGGGTCGGTTAGGTAATCTGGCCGCCCCTATCCCGTTTCCTGCCGTTTGCGGTACGGTTTGCGGTACGGTCTTGCCAAGCACTACCGTACCGCCGATCATCCACGGTTATTTCACGACCGATATCACTTGATGCGTAGGTGGAGTTTGCGGCACGCGGAGGCGGAAGGGAACTGGTGCGGATGATCGGCGGCGACATCGCGGATTGCCTGCAATGGGTCATCGAGGCGTCGGAGGTGAGTTCTACATGAGCAGGATACGAACGGGATACGTCCGCCCGCTGGACATCAAGCACGGCCACGTCGACATGACGCACGGATCGGGTGGTCGCGCCATGGCGCAGTTGATCGAGGAACTGTTCGCGCGGCATTTCGACAACGAGTTTCTGCGTCAGGGCAACGACGGTGCCGTGTTGCCAGCGCCGACTTTTTCAGGGCGCCTGGTCATGGCCACCGACGCCCATGTCGTCTCGCCGCTGTTCTTTCCCGGCGGCGACATCGGCTGCCTTTCGGTGCATGGCACCATCAACGATGTCGCGGTGATGGGCGCCACGCCGCTGTGGCTTGCCGCCAGTTTCATCCTCGAAGAGGGTTTTCCGCTGGCCGACCTGGATCGCATCGTTGCCTCGATGGCGCGCGCGTCATCGGTGGCCGGCGTACCGGTCGTCACCGGCGACACCAAGGTGGTCGAGGCCGGCAAGGCCGACGGCGTGTTCATCACCACCACCGGCGTCGGCGTGCTGCCCGACGATCTCACGCTGTCAGGCGACCGCGCGCGGCCGGGCGACGTGGTGCTGCTCTCCGGCAGCATCGGCGAGCATGGCATGGCCATCATGGCGACGCGCGAAAACCTCGGCTTCGCCTCGCCCATCGTCTCCGACACCGCCGCGCTGCACGGCCTGATCGCGGCCATGCTCGCCACCGACGCCGACACAATCGAGCCCCCACGCTCACTGCGTTCGCTGCCCCCACAGGGGGCGAATGTCGGCTTGGGACGGCCCCGCGCCGACATACGCTGCCTGCGCGACCCGACGCGCGGCGGCCTGGCGACCACCCTCAACGAGATCGCCCGGCAGTCGGGTGTCGGCGTCATGCTCGACGAGACGGCGATTCCGGTGAATGGCGAGGTGGCGGCGGCCTGCGAGTTTCTCGGGCTCGACCCGCTCTATGTCGCCAACGAGGGCAAGCTGGTCGCCATCGTCGCGCCGGCCGACGCCGATGCCGTGCTGGCGGCGCTGCGCGCCCACCCGCTGGGCGCGCGCGCGGCGAAGATCGGCGAGGTGATCGCCGACGACCATCATTTCGTGCAGATGACCACGGGACTCGGCGGGCGGCGCATCGTCGACTGGCTGACCGGCGATCAGCTGCCGCGAATTTGCTGAACCGCGGGTAATATCGCTTCAACCAACAACGACAGGGGAGTGCCATGGCGTGCCAGATCGTTTTCATCCTGCCCGACGGCGACCGCCACGAATTCATGCTGCATGACGCCGATCTCGCTGGCTGCGACAAGCGCACGGCCGACGACTGGCTGGCGCGCGAATTCGAGGTCGCCGGCTGCGAGCCGAGCAACCCGATGGGCAAGCTGATCCTGCCCGACAAGGTGCTGCAGCTGGCGCGCGGCGTCGACGCGAAAACGCTGGCCGCGCCGACGCCCTGGCTGATGGATTACCTGCGCGCCGTGTCCTGCGCGCTGGGCAAGCCCTTCGTCAGCATCGACCTGGTCGAGTCCAAACTCGGCTACTGAGTCGCCCGCCATGCAGCGCTTCACCATTTCACTCGACGAGGATCTGGCCCGCGAGTTCGACCGCCTGATCGCCGAGCGCGGCTACCGCAACCGCTCCGAAGCGGTGCGCGACCTGCTGCGCGGCCAGTTGGAAGCGGCGCGCCAGCAGCCCGCCGCCGCCGGCCACTGCGTCGCCAACCTCTCCTACGTCTACAACCACCACGAGCGCGACCTGGCCGAGCGGCTGACGACCTTGCAGCACGGCCACCACGATCTCACCGTGGCCACCCTGCATGCCCATCTCGACCACGACAATTGCCTCGAAAGCGTGATCCTCAAGGGCCCGACGGCGCGGGTGCGCGCCTTCGCCGAGGCGCTGACGGCCGAGCGCGGCGTGCGCCACGGCAGTCTCAATGTCGTGGCGGTCGAAGTGGCGCAATCCAGCCACGGCCACGGCTACGCGCCGAAGGGCAAGGCGGCGCACCCGCACCTCAAGCCGAAGAGTTGACCTGGCTCAAAACGGCCGGTATCGTCGGGCGCACACTGCCGCGTGTGAAGATTTAGTCAAAATGGCATACATGGAACTCGATCTCCCCCGCGAATGGTCGGCGCTGTGCGCACTGGTGTTCGTGCTCGGCATGAAGCACGGCTTTGACGCCGACCATCTCGCCACCATCGACGGCCTCACCCGCTTCAATGCCCGCGCCAACCCACGTCTGGCGCGGCTGTGCGGCATGCTGTTTTCCCTCGGCCACGGTGCCGTGGTGGTCGCCATCGCGCTGGCCGTCAGTCTCGTCGCTGCCCACTGGCGCGCGCCGCAATGGCTGGAGGTTTCGGGCGCGGCGATCTCGGTGCTGTTCCTCACCGCGCTCGGTTTGGCCAACCTCCACGCCGTGTTGACGGCCGCGCCGGACGAAATCGTGCGTCCCGTCGGATTCAAGGGTCGCTGGCTCGGGGGGCTGGCAGAGAGCACGCATCCGCTGCTGATCATGACGGTCGGCGCGCTGTTCGCGCTGTCCTTCGACACCGTCAGCCAGGCGGCGCTGTTCGCCGTCACCGCCGAGCAGTTCGGCGGCTGGCAGGAGGCGCTGGTGCTGGGGCTGCTGTTCATGCTCGGCATGTTCGTCACCGATGGCGTCAACGGCCTGTGGATCTCGCGCCTGATCCGCCGCAGCGACGAAGTCGCGCGCATCGCCTCGCGCGTCATGGGTATCGTCGTGTCGCTGCTGAGCCTCGCCGTGGCCGCGCTGGGCCTGGCCAAATGGACGCTGCCGGCGGTGGGCGCCTGGAGCGAGGGCAAGGAACTCGCGCTCGGCTTCGCCGTGGTGCTGACCATCGCGCTCTCCTTCGTCGCCGCGCTGCGCCTGGCGCGGCGGCCGGTGCGTGCATGACGGGATTCGACGCCGGGCGCGTCCGCGTCCGCCTGACCTTGCGCGGCGATGTCATTGCGGCGGTCGATGTGAGCTGCGAGCGGCCCGACGTCGCGGCGGCGCTCGCTGGCCGGCCGGCCGACGAGGCGGTGGCGCTGGTGCCGCTGATCTATTCGCTGTGTGGCCAGGCGCAGGGCATCGCCGCGCGGGCGGCGCTGGGCGCGGCGCGCGGCACGGCGCTGGCGGCCCATGTCGATCCGCGCGTCGCCGCCGAGGCCGCGCGCGAACATGCCTGGAAGCTCCTGGTCGACTGGCCGCAGCAGTTGGGGCTGGCGCCCGACGAAGCGCTGTTCGTGCGCGTGGCCAAAGCCGTGCCCGGCACCGGCGCCGCGCTGGCGGCGGAACTGCGCGCACAGCCGCTGTTCGCGGCCATGGCCGCGATGCTTGGGCCCACGGGCATCGATGCCGTGCTGGCCGCGCGCATCGCCGTGCGCCGCGACGAACTCATTGCGTTGCTCACGGGCGGGGCCACGCTTGCCGGCACCGTCGCCGCCGAGCCGCTGGGGGAGGGCAGGGGCCGCGCCACGGTGGAGACAGCGCGCGGCGATCTGTGCCACGAGATCGAGCTCGAAGGCGAAGGCGGGGATCACATCGCCGCCTACCACATTGTCGCGCCGACCGACCGCCTGTTCGGCCCCGACGGCCCGCTGCCGGGTTGGCTCGTCGGTGGGAAAGAAGTCGGCGCTGGCGACGCCCCAACGGAAGTCCCCCTGGGGGACACGGCGACCCGCGCCATCATGGCGCTCGATCCCTGTGTGCCGTGGATCCTGGAAAAATAAGTATCGAGAGCCGTCAGAAAATCCGGTGGCGTTCGAAAAATACGCTGGACCCGAGCAGGTTCAGGAAAATCTGGCGGCGTGCGCGTCGTTTACTTCAACCGCCTGGCAAACGGTGAGGCGTGGCTATTGTTCATGTATGCAAAAGCGGAACTCGACTCCGTTGCAGGCGAGGTTTTGCGGGAGATTCCGGACTCAGCCAGTCGCAATTTGCGCTACTGCTTGGGGTGTCCGTGCGCATCCTTCAAGAGTGGGAACAAGGACGGCGGTCACCATCAAAAGCGGCACAAACTTTGATTTTGGCAGTCCATCTTTGGCATGCCAAAGATGCGCCAAACAAAAGGCAAGAAAAAGCCCACTCGAAAGTGGGCTAAGTCTTTGTTTCTTTGGCTCCTCGACCGGATTAACAGAGCGTCGCAAATCGAAAATGTTATATTGCCGATAGTGCATGAGATATAGCCATAAATTACGTTCTGACTATATAAAATATAATCTTAACATGAAGATATAAGATCGACATTTGTTCAGTTTATGTAAGTCGATGTCGATAGGCGCTGTTGCCTAGAACAAAATTATACATTACGATGGTAGCCGTTAGGTGACCTACGGACCGTTTCTCTGTGACACCACTTCGCCGATTGGCTGCCCTCGGCTACAAGACTGCCCTTCTGGAACACGTCATTTCGCGACTTGATCCGCTCGATGACTTCTCCGCCTTTGACTTTCTGCTACTGAACATCCACGGCGCCCTTGGGGCTCTCGGTCGCAACTTGCCCGGCGGCCTACCGGCACCCCTCCTGCACCTGATTCCTGTTGTCGCGGGAATCAACAGTTACATCGCCAAGGTCGGTATTTCAGCAATTGCTACGACTAGCGACTCGGGCCGACTCGAGATTTCAAATCCCACGTTTGGCAAGTTCCAGAACCACCCACTCTACGCTTGCTTTGCCGAGGACGCTACAGACCTTCCGCTGGAGGCAAAAGAAAGAATTCATCTGTGCTTAGGTCTCTTGTTGTTGGCTCGGTTGGGCATTGAGGCCCCGCCCTCACCGACCAAAAAAGAGATCGAGATCGCCGACGGATTGCGAAAGTCCGTGAGCAACGAAGCGTGGTTTTCTGCGCGGAATGGGATCCCAAAGACTGGCAAGGATTTTCTGGAGCGGGTCCGAGCGATTGATCGGCATAACAGCACACTTGCCAATCTGACTGAAACCCAGAAGGATTTCTTTGTCGCCTTGGCATCACTGGCCGACGCTGTATTCCGTTCTTCTGGGATAGCGTCGGTTCATGGAATGGATCGAACGCTCCTGGACGACGACGAGGCGGACGAGAATGGGGCCCCTGTACGAATTGTTCGTTTCCTTCCGACCACTCGCGACGACGAGTCGGACCCCGAGGATGGTCCGGATCCCATCGAGTTTGTCGAGACGCCGTCCACTCCGATCAAGAATTCGAGCGGTCTCAAGGAGCACCGGGTGTGGACGCAGGCATCCTATGCCGCCCAGCGCTTCGCTCGCGACAACCAGTTCCTGCCGAACCGGTGGCGGGCGCTGATCGACCAGGAGGCCATCGCATTCGTTACTGCCGCCCGATGCGTGCTGGCTGCCAATGGCGACGCATATCGGCGTCGCCAGGCGCTGGTGGCGAGTCTGGTGTTCATTACGTCGCATTCCCCCAGCGCGCTCGCGAGTTTCGTTCTAGTCAAGAACCGGGACGAGGCAACGCTCGACATTTGCATGAGCGAGCACGTAATCGACGTCGAGCGGCGTATCTGGTGGCACAGGTGGCCATCAATTCCCGGGCGCTTTTCGCCTGATCCCGGACAGGAGTCATTTCTTCAGCCGAGTATCGAATGGATTCCGCTTGCGATGCCGCCTGAGGTCTGCTCGGCGCTGGACTTCGCTGGGTCGGAACCCATTCTGCTGTCCCGTTCGTTGTCGTCTACACCCGAGGACATGGAGGTGCTGCACAAGGAGTTCTGCCAGTCACTTCACGGAAAATCTAACCGCACCTCGCCAGCGCGTGTGCGGGCGCATGGTTTTGACTACCTCGTCCGGCAGACCGGCGATGACACATTTGCGAGCGCGGTGCAGGGTACCCTCGAATACGCTCCATACAGCCCTCTCTACTATTACGCCTGCCGAGCCGAAGATGCTGTGGCGGCTCACGCGTCGCGCCTTACGTCGGTGGGGTGGATTGTTCCGCCGGCATCGACGTCATCTTCCGACGGAGTTCGCTTCGGTTCGCGTCTGCAGCCGACCAAAAAAGTCATCCAGGATCTCGTCCAAGTACTGGCTCGGGATCTGTCGCATTCGCGCGAGGCCTACGATGCTGTCAGCACGCCCGAGACGATCGCGCGCTTCCACAACGCGATGGTGCTCTTTACGGCGGTCATGGCGATCTCGGCTACCGGTCATCGAAAAGCCAAGGAGTATTCGTTCGTCCGCTGGACGCTAGATCTGGCAAACCTGTTCCTGATGGCCTCGGACAAGATACTGAGCACCGCGCTGAGCACGCGACAGGTGTCCATTCCACGGATGCTGGCTGAACAGTTCCGCGCGTATTTTCTGCACTTGGAGTTCCTCGCCTCGCGGGTCACGCGTTACAACCCCACGCTGGCTGCGCAGATCCGCAGCCTCACGCAACCCGACGCGGGCGGTGATGCCGTTCCGCTGCTATTTCTGCTCAGCCACGACTTGAGTGAGTTGGTGCCGCTATCCCATGAGGAATTGCGCAAGCACGTCGGCGACGATTGGCCGCTTCCCTGGCACGCGGCCCGCCATATGCTGGAATCGGCAACGCGTGAGCGCGGCCTGTCGGCCGAGTTCAACCATTACAGAGCCGGGCACATCAGCACTGGCCAGCAACCCTTTTCGGCGACATCGCCACTCGTCCCTGAAGATGTTGCCGCGCGTTCCGCCGAAATTGTCGATGGGCTGCTGGCGGAGCAGGGCTGGTCGGTACAAGTCGGTTTGTCTGGCCGGCGCCGGCCCCCCGGACATTTCGAGCGTGCGGCCGCCTCCCAACTTGGACGCGCTTACCTGCCGGCACCCATCATCAAGGCGCAGGTCTTGGTTGAAGAGTCCAATGTAAAAGTGGTTAACGCTGCCATCGCCGTGGTCAAGAAGACCCTCGGCAAGCAGACCGCACTCAACGACGACGCGGTGGAATCGATTCGACAGGAGATATTGAATGCCAGCGTCGACCGTCCGTTCCTGGCGGTCGAGCGCTTGAACCTTTTCCGGAAAATGCTCGGCACCCGCAACAAAACCGGCGAGTTTCGCGTCAACAAGCTGCCGGGTCTGGCGGCGCAGCTTGACGAACGGCCCGCCTTCGAACCCGACGCCGCATGGAGAATCCGGCAGGCAGAAGCCATGCGCCAAGGGTTCCTCGATAGCCTTGCGCTGCATGCATCGTCCACGCTCGAAGATGCTCTCGACCGCATCGCCTTCAGCCTCATTGCGTTCGCCGCCTTCACAGCGCCCAACACGGTTGTGCCGGCATTGCAGGCATGCTTTTCCCGAGCATTCACCCTGGAGGGATTTCTTTGGATCGAATTCCCGCGCAAGGTTGATGGCGTGGACGAGGAAGTGCGCGAGTGGATCCGCCGGCCGCTCGATCCGGTGACTACCTGCCTTGTCCTGCTCGCCCGAGCGCGGTTCGGAACCGAGATTCCGGCAGCTCTCATGACCGACGAGGCAGTGCCGCGATCGGTGCTGCGTCTGGCCCGGTTGGCAGCACAGCATGCGTCCCTGCCCGTCGAAGCTCCTGGAACACTCAAGGACGTTTGCCGCTCGTTCATCCCGTATTTCCGCTTCCGGCTACCGGGCATTCACGCGGCCTGGTGCGAAGGGCGTCTGGTTTCGGTGTCCATGGCCCGGCCAGATTTCCTGCGCGCGATGACCGGGCAGCGGCCGGCCGATCCGGGGAGGCTGCCGGAAATCGACGCGCCCGACGTCAAGGTCACGGCCATGCCGAAACGCGGGGCGTTGGCGTATGTCGAGGCGCGCAAATTGATGCGCCGGATCGGACAGATACTGATGGCCGCCCGTCCGGACTCGGTCGCCGGGGGGAAGAAGGCGACCCACTACGCGCAAAAAATCCAGATTGCACGCAAGGATATGCAGCGTCTGGCATCCCAGCTGGCCGTGGCTCCCATCATCCTGCAGGCCCTGGCGGCCTGGATCACTCAACTGATGACGGAGGGCGGTCCCGTAAAGGACAAGTTGCAGGCGTCGTCGATCGCCACCTACTTCTGGGCCATCGGCTACCCGCTGATCGAATTCTTTTTTGAGGAAGACATTGCGGCGCTCGACTCGGCGGCGTTGGAAGACCTGTACGCTGATTCGCTCGATGCACGCTCACCGAGGACCCGCGTCAAGCGGGCGCGCGTGCTGCGTCAATTTCATGTGTTTTGCACGGCGCGCTACGGCCTTGCCGAGGTGGACTGGTACGAAATCGAACCGCTCATCGATTCCAATACCGATTACATCGACGCCAACATAGTGACACCGGTCGAGTTTAAGCAGGCCATGGCCGCGCTGCAGTCAGACATCGACGCGGGGAACATCGCGGCCCTCAAGGTTGCCGTCCTGATGCTGATCATGTATCGGGCCGGCCTGCGGCTGGGCGAGGCTTTCCGGCTGACGCTCGACGACTTCATCCTTGATGGCGGGGCATGCATTCTGTTCATTCGAGGAAATCGCTACGGCAAACCAAAGACCGTTAACGGCCGGCGCCAGATACACATCGGGTGGCGCTTGCCTGCAGAGGAGCGCGGGCTGATCGATCGATTGCTCGCCTATCGTCGTTCGCTGTGCGGCGACGAACCCGAGATCGCGCTGTTTGGCTCGACGGCCCTTCCACACAAACTGGATGTGCGAAAAGTTCTGGAAAAGGATCTGGTGGAACTGCTGCGCTGGGCGACCGGACGCGCGGTCATCCGGCCGCATCATTTGCGTCATGGCATGGGGTCGTTCTGTACGGTCAGCCAGTTCGATCTTCCCGTTGGGTCTTTCTTCGCGCAGAGCATCTCGGAGTACTTCTGCTGTGCGGAGAATCCAGGTGGGGCGTTGAGACTGGCCTTGCTGGGTAGTCCGAACAGGACCCGGCGGATCATGTACGCCATCAGCGCTGAGACTGGGCATGGATCGCCCAGGATGCTGCTGTCGGTTTACGCCAATTGCCTCGACATCGCGCTCGCCTGCCATTTGTGGGCATCGGTAAAGGAAACGCTCGGAGATCGCAATGAGGCGGATGACCTGAAAGGCGGGAAGGTTGGCAGGCAGGACATCAACAAGTACGCGCGCGCCGCGGCGCTGTCGGGGCTGAGCGATGCGCGGTTGCGCAGGCTCATGCATGAGGAGATCGACGTGACAGATCCAGCCGCTTTGGCAAAATACCTCGTGGATCGCCAGCCTATTGATCACGGCGTCACTCTGGTGGATCCGAAAGATTTCCCGACTTACGAGCCAAGCTGGTCGCGTTCCGCTCGGCTCACGCTGGAACAACTGCATGGGGTCGTGGCAGCTGCGGTCGGCGGCAGCGATTGCAAGCGGATTGCAGAGATGTGGGCTGTCAGCGAAGAGCAGGGAAAGAAAATCGTCACAGCCGCCAAGGAACTGGCCGCGAACTGTCGCTACGACCGCTACGGAACAAAGGCGATCAGGAACTCATGGGCCGAAAGCGAACCGACCGAGCCGAAACAGATGCTGCCGATTCCATCGTCGAAACGTGGGGGCGACGCCTATGAGATGTTCGGCAATGCGCTTGCGCGTCTCGGTGAGCCTTTCGTGGACAGCGGCTTGAGGGCATGGGCACGGTTGTATCGGTCATCCAGGCACGGACTTGTCTGTGGAAATGACGAGGAACTCCTGGCATTCTGGAACTTTCTGATTGCCCTCGGCTATGAAAAAGAGCGGTTGGTTATTGCGCTGCCAATCATGCCGGAGGCGTCTAGCAGCCCATTTGTGGAAAAGCTGCAGGAGATCGGTATTGCTGCGAAGCATATCGAATACATGGATCACGGGTACTTGGGCTTCAAGCTGGGCGTAGATCCGATAGCGCCGGTTGTTCTCGTGAAACGGGCCAAGGACAGTCCGGTAAAGGCCGCGTCAGTTGCGATGACGGTAGTTCACCAGTGCTGCTATCTCTGCATGGTGGCTCTGGCGGCGAAATGACCTCCATCCAGTTCTTGCCGGAGGGTGTGGGCTCTTCCATTTAGTTATCAATTCTTGTATATTTTTGCCATGACGATCAAGCCTGTCCGGTTTCGTGGTGACTCCCTCGATGATTTGCGGGATTTTCCCGAGGATGCGAGGCACGACGCCGGCTACCAGTTGGAGATGGTGCAACGCGGGCTGGATACCGACGACTGGAAACCGATGGCGACGATCGGGAAAGGTGTCAGGGAAATCCGCATCCGCGATGATGCCGGCGCCTTTCGGGTGATTTACCTGGCGAAGTTGGCGGAAGCGGTCTACGTGCTTCATTGCTTCCAGAAGAAGACGGAGCAGACGAGCGAGAGGGACATCGCGCTGGCGCGGAAGCGTTACAAGGATCTGATGGGGGAGCGAGCATGAGGAAAGCCAAGGAATTCGCCAGTGTCTGGGATGCCATCGAGGATACCCCTCAGCAGGCCGCAAGCATGCGTGCCCGTTCTGAACTGTTGATGGCGCTGCAGGAATGGGTCAAGGGGCGCACCCAGATCGAAGCAGCGTGCATCCTCGGCGTCACGCAACCCCGCATGTCCGATCTTGCGCGCGGCCGGATTCATCTGTTCTCGCTCGACACCCTGATGGACATGGCCACCACGGCTGGATTGTCCCCGGCGATCAGCGTCAAGAAACCCAAGTTGTCTGGAAAATCTGCCGGAAAGGAATTGGCGGCGGCATGATCTCGTCACGACCATTGCTCCATCATTGCCCGAAAGAACCGGCCACCTCGCAGGATACGGGGTGCTAACACTCGCAACACTCGCAACAGAGTGCTGTCGCAACAGAGTGCTTGACAGAATGTCCATGCTCCGGTAGCTTGCGAATTGTCCTTACGGCTTCGGATGATTTTTGGTACTGCGCAAGCTGCGAAATTTCGAAGGTGCCCCCTTAAGCAGGGCATGTAGTCTTCGGCACTAGATGGTGGTTTTGTTCCATCGACTTCTTCCTCCTAGCCTGATTACGGTCCGGCAGCTCGTACGAGGGAACCGGCGCGCGTCAAGGTAGTTGTCGCCTCGCTCATGCAGCCAGTGCCTGAGTATTGTTACCCGCCAAATGCGTCTTTATGATGGCGTCGCGTTCGGGATTGAGCGTCACGGCGCCGATGGGCGACCAGTTCCGGGTGTTGGCAGACCATCGCGCCGGGTTGCGTTCGCGCGCCCGGAGATACAAGGCATGTCGAGCAGCCAGAATATCGTGATCCTCCCCTGCATGACGCTGCGCCGGGCTGACGTAGCGAATGCCGCTGTGGCGGTGATCGAAGTTGTACC